>CAINUX010000096.1 GCA_903853895.1 uncultured beta proteobacterium
CGAAGGGGTTGCCGGTGCAGGCGGCGTGCAGACGTTTGAGTTCTGCCTCGTGCCAGACTTGTTCCGGGCGGCGTAGCCGACAGCACTGGGCGACCGCATCCAGGCTGATGCCCTCCAGCGGAAGCAACATCAAATGACCCGATTGCTCAAGCTGCTGCGCCCACTGGCGTTGCGCTTCGCTGAGCTCATGGCCACGGGCAGCAGCGCGCCAACGCAAAGTGCCGCGATGGGTGAGCAGTGACAACAGTTCCAGCGTGGAGCTGTCACACCATTGCAGGTCGTCCACCAATAGCCACGCACCCATGGACTCGAAGACGCGTGCCAGGCCTTCCAACAGGCGCGACTTGGCGGTCAGAATGTCCAGGGGCGGCAGCGGATCGTCTGGCGCCAAATCGGGTAGCAGGCGTGCCAAGTCCAGGCGGTAGGCGCCCAGGCTGTTTCCCCCGCGTTGCAAGGTGGCACGCAGGCTGCCCATCTGGGACAGCAGATACTCCGCCACCGGGCGATAGGGGATCTGTTGCAGCCCTTCACGCCCTCTGAGCATGGGGGCCTGCGCCAGGGCCGCGTGCAATAGCGAGCTCTTGCCCATGCCCGCTTCGCCGACCAGCACGATGGCGCGTACAGCGGGCCGCCGCAGCGTTTGTAGCGTGGCTTGCCGACCAAACAGTGGCGCGGTCGATGCAGCCAGGCCATCCTCCTCTTCGTCATCCCCATCGCCTTGCTCCGCCCGGAACTGGAGCAGGTTCTGCAGCGGTGCACCCCAGGCCGGCGCCGACAGCGCCGGGCCATGGGCGTTCAGCGCACGTTCACAGGCCGAGTGCCACTGCGATTGCAGTTGCGTGCCCAACGCGCGTGCCCAATCCCAGAATGCATCAAAGCCGGCGACCTGAAAACCCTCGAGCCATCGGGTCGGTTGCAGGCGCAAGAGCGCGGCCCCATCGGCACTGTCGATGGCCGTTTGCAGTGCGTGCAGGTCTAGCGGCAATTGCAAGCACACGCGGGAGCGTTCGCTTTGCAGTGCGTCACCCTGCGCGAATGCGTCCAGCAATTGGCGCACGCGGTGCAGGTTGACCCGCAGGTTGTGCCGCGCTTCATCGCGTGGGCGCTGCGGCCAGAACACATCGGCAAGCACTTCGCGTTCCATCCAGCGGCCCTGGCAGGCCAGATAAACCAGCAGGCAGGCCGGCAGGCTGGCGGGGATACGGTGGTCCGGCTCGCCAGCCAGTTGCCACTTTGGTACATCAAGTAGATACAGCATAGAGGCGCAGTTTGCCAGACCGCGGGCCTGGCCCGGTGCAGCGAGAGATGGTCAAGAGACGGTTCAGAGACGGTGCGTTTTTAGCATTGACTCACGTTTGGAATGGGTGTGCAAGGTTTCTGGTCGGCAAGCGGTTTTTTTGTTTCATCCGCATGCATCCAAACGCGCTTTGGTCTCGTTCTATAGGCAGGGCGCGATGTTGCGCTCTAACCCAGTTAGTCAACTCAATGGAGGATCTGATGATGATGAAAAAAGTATCCCTGGGCCTGGTCGCGCTCTTGGCGGCTCTGGCGTCTGGCGTGCAAGCACAGCCTGTTGCACGCAATGGTCTGCTGGCCGACGCTGCCGGACACACGGTTTATACGTTCGACAAAGACACCACCGGGAAGAGCAATTGCAGCGGCGGCTGCCTGACCGCCTGGCCGGTGTTTGCGGCCAAGCCCGGCGCCAAGGCGCAAGGGGATTTCGGCCTGATTGACGCCGCGGGTGGACAACAGCAATGGACCATCAAAGGCAAGCCGCTGTACTACTTCGCCGGCGACGCACAACCCGGTGAGCGCAACGGCGATGGAAGTGGCGGCGTGTGGCATGTCGTACCCGCCAGTGCTGCCAGCACAGGTAGTGCCAAGTATTGACGGGCGGCCCTTTCGCAACCGCGCATTCGGCAAGCAACTTCAACGGGAATCCGTCATTTTTGCAGGTTGTTTTCTATTCACCTCTATCGGAGAAATTACATGAACTTCACCAAATCTATCCCTGCCATGGCACTGCTTTTAGGCCTTGGCTTAGCCCATGCTGGTCCGGCCTTCGAGCCCACCCTTCAAAGCCTTGAAACTCTCGCCAAAGCCAAGGAAAAAAGCTTCAAGGGGATAAAGGAAGCGGATATCAAGCGTATGCGCGATGAGTTCAGCAACAAGTCCCAAGCGGCCATGTCTGCTGCCAAGTCCGAGTACGCGATTCTGTCGCGTGGCAAAACTGACCAGCAAATGGACAAGCTGATGTGGGATCGTGCTGAGAAAGCGGGCGTTGCCGGAAAAATCAAAGGCGAAATTGATGCCATGGGCGGTCCGGCCAAGGTCATGCAACAGACGGACCGTGTTGTCGCGGAGTTTGTACGGGAAGTATTGAACGACAGCCGCCCTCAAGCCAAAGAGTCGTTGGTAGAAACCGTTGTGACTGCTTTGGTTATGGCACAGCCGGCACACGCCAGGTGGGGCGCCGCTAGGCGTGGTGCTTGTTACGCCTTCTGGTTCACGATTTCTGCGGGCAATGCGACGAACATTGCCTATACGTCGTGTGACCACTGAAACGCGTCGCGGCCTGTCCTGAGTCTCGCGCCCAACCTTGATCAGTACAGCCTTCCGTGCAACCCATCATTCGCTTCAAAAACCTAAACCATCATGAAAAACTTCACTTCTACCCGTATCGTCGCCGGCGCATGGATGCCGTCTTCGCGTCCCGGCGCCAAGCGACTGCTGTGGCGCACGGCCCTGGTACTGGCATTGGCCAGCGGCGGTGTCATGGCCCAGCCGGCGGTCACGCAAAAGCTTGCCGGGCCTGTCAGCGCCAGCGTGCTTGCCGAGATCGGGCTAAAGGCGCAGGCCCTGGGTCTGAGCAAGGTCCAGGTGGAGGGGCTGCTGGCCAACTTGCGAACGATGGACATGCAGCAGCTACGCGACCTGGGGGAACTGCGTAACCAGACGCAGCTGGAGCGCTTGGTCCCTGGCGCCACCGCAGGCGCTGGTGCTCGGGCTGCGGTGGACCCGTCCCGGCCCGGTACGCAGGGCGCGGGCAACACAGGTGGGGCGTCGCAGCAGGGGGTGACCGGGGCACTGCGTCCGGGTGGTCAACTGTCCGGCACCGTACGCTTGGGGCAACTGTCGTCTTGTTATGCCTGTGATGGCAGCTTTGGCTCCGGGGGGCAGAGCGGGCAGTCCACCAACCCAGACTCCAAGAGCAAAACCGTGACCACCAGCATCGGCGGCAGCATCGACATCCACAATGACGGCAGCGCCAAAATCACCAATGCCAATGGCAAGGTCGAGTACATCAACAGCGAACAGCGCATTGTGGACCGAAACAACAATGCGGCGACCCCAAATCCCGACCGGGATGCCAGCAGCAACCGGGTCTACGCCCATGACCTGGCCGCCGTGCAGGCCCGTCTTGGGGCCAATCGCACCCCCAACCCGAATTCCGGTGACACGGGCGGCACGGGTGGCGGCATGTCGGGCAACAGCAACGCAGTAGGTACCCGCGCCACGTTTATCGACACTCCCACGACCGCGCGCTTCAGCATTGCCGCCCTGGCAGAAACAATCCGCATCGCCATAGAGCGGGTGGCGGGGCCAAAGGTAGGGAGGCAGTGAGGCCGTGCGCTGGAAAACCGAACCCGACTGCTGAAAAACACCAGTTCATCCTGTGACCACTGACACGCGGGACACACGGGCCTGCCCGTCGCTGCCAAGTACTGATCCATTCAACTCATCCATTCATTTCAAACATTCACTCCATCATGAAAAACTTCAAATTAATTCGTATCGCGGCTGCAGCGGGCGTTGCCCTTTCACTGGCTGCACCCGCCATGGCTGCAGAGGAAAGCGGTGTGACGTGCCGCGCCGGTACCACTGCTGAGCAAAACTCCAACAACACCAACTTGAAGTGCTCCAAGTCGGAGCGCGTCACGCGCCTGTCCAACTGCCTAACCCTGGGCAATGGTGTCAACGGACTTCAGCAGGTCGTCAAGACCGGTCCGGACATGTGTACCGACCCCAGCAGCAGCGCCAATGCGGGAGCACCCACGCCAGTCCTGATGCCTGGCGATCCAACAGCTGGATGGGTGCGCGAAGACACACCCGGTGGACGCGATGTCTTTGTGCAGACCATCAAGAAATACGAGTTTCCCCAGGGCGCCATCTTCAACCCCCTGGACAATGCGTCGAAGGGCGTCTCTTGCCCAAGTGGCTATCCCGACGGAGGCAGCCTGAATGGCGGGCGCAGCATCCGTTGCGAAACGGCCCGCCGCGTTGACGCGGACTGTGACTTTTCCTTCACCCTGCGGGTTGATGACAATGGCCGGAACAAGGACGCATGCATCGGCCTCACGGGTGTGGGCAACACCAAGCCCAAAGGCATAACCAACGTTGAGTACCAGACGCAACTGGGCAGTTGGAAGCCGGTAGTGCAGGACGGGCCAGACAAATTTCGCCACTTTGGTTTTCCAACTAGCCGCAACTGATGAACTAGCGCGTACCGCCGGGTTCTGTTGAAAACAGTTTGTCGGAGGCGAGCCATTCGTTATGGCTTGCCTACTTTTCCAACGTCTTGCCACCTCCAACCATGACTCCTCAAAATTCTGGTCACACGCGTCTTGAATTGACTCGCCTGATTGCCCTTGCACTTGCGTTGGCGCTCACAGGGTGCGCCACGCAAGGCGCACTGCAAGAGGTTCGCACCAACAGCAACCCGTCAGACCGTGCGCAAAAGAGCATCACCAACTTCACGCCCGCCTTGCGTTGCATGGACGACATGATGTTTGCCCGCGGCACGCGTGATGTGACGGTCATGATGGAAGAGTTTCGGGACGCAACGCAGCGCGTGCCGGTTTCGGCGCGCGACATGATGACGTCCGCCCTGTCCGACATGTCCCGTCGCTCACGGGGGGTGCGTTTGTCGGTCTTTGGCAGTGACCAGCAAAACTTGTCCCAGTTGCTGCAGCAGGCCCAAAAGACCAACGCGTTTGCTGTCATTCCGCAATACAACATACGCGGCACGATCAGCCAGTTCGACGATGCAGTGAGCAAAACCGGTGGCTCGGTTGGCATCAGCCTGGTGCAGTCGCTGTTTGGTGTGCGTGCCGGGGTGGATACCAAGTTCTCCGTCCTGGGGCTGGACACCGCCGTGGTGGACACCAGCACCATGACCCTGATCCCCGGCGTGTCGTCCAAGAACACAACGGTACTGGCCAGCCGCGACGCCAGCGCCGCAGACGGCCAGGCCAAGCTGGAAAACCCGGGCATCGGTCTGGTCTTTTCATTCAATACCGCGCGATCAGATGGCCCCGCACAAGCCGCCCGCAATATGGTGGAGTTGGCAACTGTGGAGTTGGTCGGCAAGCTCATCCGCGCGCCCTACTGGCAATGCCTGGGGGTGCCAGACTCCGACACGGAAATCCAGCGCGAAATGGATGACTGGTTTTTCAGCATGGACGAGACCGAGCGCGTGCAGTTTTTGAAGGAGCACATGCGTGAGAGGCGCTATTACGATGGCGCGATTGACGGCAACACGGATGCGGCCTATTTCTCGGCGCAGAAGGCGTACCGAAAGGCGCTGAACCTGCCAGAAGCGGGGCCGGTTGATCTGGCCTTCTTCAAGCTGTTCATCACTGCCGCCGTGCCCCGTGGCCCACTGGCGGGCACTCCGCGCAAAGTGGTTACGGCAAGTGCGCAAGCGCCAGCGAGCTCGGCATCCCCCGAGTCGACCCTGGCGGTCGAAGCACCATCTGTCGCACCCGCAATCACCATCAGCCAGCAGTCCACAGTGACCCGAGGGGTGAATGCACTGAGCCTGTCGGTGCAGGTGAATTCGCCCGGCTATGTGTACTGCTATTCGCAAGACCCGGTCACGCGGCGCATTCAGCGCATCTTTCCCAACCGTTTTGGCAAAGACCCTCGGATGGAGCCAGGCCACCCGGTGCAGTTGCCAGGGCAGGGCCGCTTCGTGTTGAACCCTGCAGCAGAGTTTGCGTGTTTGCATGCCCCGCGCGAGGTTTATGGCGACCTGCCGCCACCGCTGCGCTGGGGCGACTTTGAAGACATCCGCGCATCCCGCTTCGAAGAGATTCGCGACATGTTCTCGCAAGCCTCCGGCTTTGCGGTGCAACTGGTCTCCAAACCAGCTGCGGTGAAGAAGTGAGCGCGAGTGCTGCGGACACCGTCGAGCAATTGATGGGACGCATTGCATTGCGCGATCACCGCGCTTTCAAGGTCTTGTTTGACCAGACGGCGGGGCGACTGTTGGCGGTGGCGTCGCGCGTGCTGCAAGACCGTACGCAGGCGGAAGATGTGGTGCAGGACGTGTTTGTGAAACTCTGGAACCAGGGCGCACAGCGAACCCCGACGCCACCGTGCACCCTGGCGTGGCTGTGCGTGGTGACCCGCAATATGGCCATTGACCATTTGCGCATGAAGCGCCCCGAGACACCATTGCAGTGGGTGGACGCCGATGGCGATGAGCATCTGCATGATGTTGCAGACGACGCGCAGCACTCGCCGATGGAGCAACTGCTGGCGCATGAAGACGGCGCGCGCCTGGGCTCTTGCCTGGGGCGCCTGGAGCCTGAGCCTCGCCAGGCGGTGTTCTTTGCTTTCTACGAAGGGTTGTCGCACATCCAGATTGCGCAGCGCATGTGCAAGCCTTTGGGTACGGTAAAGGCTTGGACACGGCGCAGCCTGCTGCGCCTCAAAGGCTGCATGGAGGCCTGCGCATGAACTGGTACCAACACCCCGAAACCGCCGATAGACTGGCGGCAGCCTACGTGTTGGGTACCTTGCAGGGCCCGGCCAGGAGGCGCTTTGAGGGCTTGCTGCCCCAAGAAACATTGCTGCGTTTGGCGGTAGACGATTGGACCCAGCGGTTTGCGCCTCTGTTGACGACGTTGGCGCCACTGGAACCCAGCCGCGCACTCTGGAAAGCTGTTGCACAGCGCACAGCGGGCATTGATAGCGCCAAAGCCGAACCTATTTGGAGACGGTTTTTTTCGGCTATTCCGGCTGGCGCCTTGGCGATTGGAGTCTTGGTCGGGGTCATGGCGCCGGCGTTGTGGAATACGCAGATGTCCGAGGACTCAGGCGCGCAGCTACCCGCAAGTTATGTAGGCGTGCTTGGCACAGCGGATGGAAAGCCCGGTTTGATCGTGTCCAGCCTGCGCCACGGCAGGTTTGTCGATATCAAACAGATTGCGCCAATGGTAGTGCCGCTGGGCATGCGCCTGTATTTGTGGCGCATCGACGTCGCGGGAAAAGCGATGCCGCTGGGGCCACTGCCTGCCGGGAAATGGGTGCGAATGCCATTGCCGGAGACCGCCGAAAAAATATTCTTCCCGGCGGTTGAGCTGGCGGTTTCTGTGGAGAGCGCCGACGATACCCCGCAAGCTCCCCGACTACCCTTTGTGTACCGGGGCTTGTGCGGAAAGCTATGGAAGTAGTACGCGGCGTGCTGGGTCCGGGCAGCGCATCCATGCTATCAAAAGAGTAGCTACATACATAGTATTTACGAGGGCTAAGGTCGCATTTTCCTCACAACTCCGTGCGCAGTGACCAGATCTCGGGGAACAGCACCACGTCGAGCATCTTGCGCAGGTAGCTCACGCCACCGGTGCCACCGGTGCCGCGTTTGAAACCGATCACCCGCTCAACCGTGGTCACGTGCCGAAAACGCCAGAGGCGAAAGGCGTCTTCCAGGTCGGTGAGTTCTTCGCCCAGTTGGTACAGGTCCCAATGGGCTTTAGGGTTGCGATAGACCTGCAGCCAGGCTTGCTCGACACCCGTGTCTGCCGCGTAGGGCTGCGACCAGTCGCGCTGCGTGTGCGTGGCAGGTACGGCAATGCCGCGGCGTTCCAGCAGACGCAGTGATTCGTCGTACAACGAAGGCGCCACGTAGGCGGCTTGCACCAGCGCCAGCAGATCGGGGCGGTGGGCGTGGGGCTTGAGCATGGCTGAGTTCTTGTTACCGAGCGAGAATTCAATGCAGCGGTATTGGTAGCTCTGGAAGCCGCTGGAGTTGTCCAGATACGGGCGGATGGCGCTGTACTCGGGCGGTGTCATCGTGGCCAGCACGTCCCAGGCGTGCACCAGCTGCTCCATGATTTTGCTCACCCTGGCCAGCATCTTGAAGGCGGAGCCCAGTTCGTCGTTGGCGATGTTCTGGATGGCGGCACCCAGCTCGTGCAACATCAGCTTCATCCACAGCTCGCTGGTCTGGTGCTGCACGATGAACAGCATTTCATTGTGGTCGGGCGAGCGCGGGTGCTGCGCGGTGAGAATGGCGTCCAGGCTCAGGTAGTCGCCATAGCTCATGCTCTTGCTGAAGTCGAGCTGGGCTTTCTCTTGCGCGACGATGGATTCGCCAGCGGGCTTGGCACCCATGGGGCAGCCGGAGGATGTTGGTTGTGTCATGGTGTATCCCGCAAGGTTTCAGGTGACTGCGTGTTTCTGGTTGAACTCAGGCTTTTTCCACTCCTGGCTTTCCAGCACCTGGCGCAGCTGCTCTACCGCGTTCCAGACGTCTTCGAATCCGATGTACAGCGGCGTGAAGCCAAAGCGCAGGATGTCCTTGTGCACGCCACCGTCTCCAGCGCGGAAGTCGCCGATCACGCCGCGCGCAATTAGTGCCTGCACGATAGCAAAGGCGCCCGAGCCCAAGGCTCCGCCCGTACCGTGTTCGCGCGTCAGGCAGACCTGTGAGCCGCGCTGTGCATGTTCGCGCGGAGTCGCCAGTCCCAGGCCATAGCCCTGGCACCGCTCTTCCACCAACTGGATGTACAGGTCGGTCAGCGCCAGCGACTTGGTGCGAAGTGCGGCCATGCCACCCAAGGCCTCGGCGGCCTGAAATCCATCCAGACCGCACTCCAGCAGCGACAGGCTGACGATGGGCTGCGTGCCGCACAGGTAGCGTGTGATGCCGGCAGCGGGTTGGTAGTCAGCCGTGAATTCAAACGGACTGGCATGCCCCCACCAGCCCGACAGCGGTTGCCAGAAGCGGTCCGCATGTTTGGGGTTGACCCACACAAAGGCCGGCGCGCCGGGGCCGCCGTTCAAATACTTGTAGCCGCAGCCAATGGAGAAGTCGGCCTTTGCGCCGGTCAGGTCCACCGGTACCGCGCCCGCGCTGTGCGCCAGGTCCCACACCACCAGCGCGCCGGCTGTGTGTGCCGCCGCGGTGACGGCGGCCATGTCGTGCATGGCTCCGGTGCGGTAGTTCACATGGGTCAGCATCAGAATGGCCACATCGGCGGTGACTGCCCCAGCGATCTCCTCGGGCTCCACCAGTTGCAGCGTGTAGCCACGCTCTTTGCACAGCCCCTGTGCAATGTAAAGGTCGGTGGGGAAGTTGCTGCGTTCGCTGACGATGATTTTTCGCTGCGGCGCGTCCTGCGCGGCCATGGACAGCGCGGCGGACAGTACCTTGAACAGATTGATGGAGGTGGTGTCGGTGACCACCACCTCGTCTGGCCCCGCGCCAATCAGCGGCGCGATCCGGTTGCCCAGCCGTTGCGGCAGGCTGAACCAGCCGGCGCTGTTCCACGAGCGGATCAGGCCCGTGCCCCACTCCTGGGTGATGACATCGGCCGCGCGCGCTGCGGCCGCTTTGGGCATTACGCCCAGCGAATTGCCGTCCAGGTAAATGACGCCGGGGGGAATGGTGAAAAGATCGCGCAGGCCGCGCAGAGGGTCGGCTGCGTCACGCTGCTGGCAGTCTTGCAAAGTGATCATGGTGTGGCTCTCGGTTGCAGGGAGTTGCGAAGTTAACACCGGGCAAAAAGCTGTGGTGTCGGTTATTTCCAACAACCGCCGAAATACTTTAGACCTAAACCATATCCCTGTCTAGGAGCTGCTTGGGCGGCAACGCGTTCTGCGCAGGTAAAGGAGGAGCCCGAAGGGCGGGGGACACGGATCAGAATGCTTTGCCGCCCAGGCAGCTCCTAGGCCGTGCGCACATATTCCTCGTCGTCGACCGGCTCGCCGCGCAGGGTGTCGTTGTCGGGGAGGATGCGGGTGAAGGAGAACCCGGCTTTCTTCAGCACCTGGGCGGAGGCATGGTTGCCCACCGTGACAGTGGCGACCAGGTGGTGGATGCCCTGTTGCACCAAATGATCCGCGGCGGCACGGACGGCTTCGGTCGCATAGCCCTGTCCCCAAAATTCTGGAAACAGGTAGTAGCCCAGATTGGTACACACACGGTTGTCATCCACAACGGCATCCACCTCGCCGACGAGTGAGCCACCGTTGCGTGTGGTGATGGCCCACACCGGCCAGGCTTCGGTCCCGTCGGCGGACATGCGCGACTCCAGGCGCGTCCAGTCGGCCCGCAGCGTCTCCACCGTCCGGGGTTTGTTCATCGAAATCCATTGGTACATGGCGTCATTCTGCATGGGGCCAAAGGCCGCATCGGCGTGGGCACCCATCACGGGCTGCAGCAGCAGGCGTGGGGTTTCGATGGCGGCGCTAAGTTGTTGTGCGAAGTCGGATGGCATCCGGGCATGGTAGTGGAGAAAGCTACTGCATTCCGGTCGTCGACATTGCTATTGTTTTAGCAGCGTATTGCGTCCAACCTACGAGGGCTACAGCCTGTTTCTTTGCTGCTGCAAGTACTGCCGCACGGCCGGGTCCAGCTCCAGTCCAATAGCCTGGGCATAGGCGGCATCCGCCGCATCCCGCGCGTCAGCGCGCGCCAACAGGTGGGCGCGCGCAGCCCAGTACGGCTGGTAGCTGGCCAGGCGGGGATCGTCGGCTACGCTGTCCAGAATCTCCAGCCCGCGGGCCGCGCCCACGCATTCGGCCACGGCCACCGCACGGTTGATCTCCACCACGGGTGATCCGGTCAGCTCGGCCAGCGCGCCGTAGAGTTGGGCCACGGCGGCCCAGTCCGTGTGGCCGGTGAAGCGGCGAATGACGTGCGCGGACTGCACGGCCGCCTCCAACTGGAAGCGGCCGATGGCGTGCAATGTGCTGGCCCGGTGCAGCAGGCGTTCGGCCTCATCGATCAGGCTGGTGTCCCAGAGATTGGGATCTTGCTGCGCCAATGGGATGTAGGCGCCGCCGGCATCGCGCCTTGCACCACGCCGGGCATGGGCGTGCAGCATCAGCGCCAGCATGCCCAGGGCTTCGGGTTCATTCGGCAGCAAGGCGGCAACCAGTTGGCCGAGCCAGATGCCTTCGTCGCTGAGGTTGTGGTGGCGTGGGTCCAGGCCGGCGGGGTCGGACCAGCCCTGGGTGAAGGCGGCGTAGATCGCGTCCAGCACCGTGTCCAGCCGCTCGGGCAGGTCTTCGCGGTCGGGCAGGCGAAACGGAATGCCGGCCTGCTTGATCTTGGCCTTGGCGCGCGACAGGCGCTGGCCCATGGTGCTGGGCGGCACCAGAAAGGCGGAGGCGATCGATCCGGCGTCCTGGCCCAGCACGGTTTGCAGCATCAGCGGCGCGCGCACGCTGCGCTCGATGGCGGGGTGGGCGCAGGCAAACAGCAGGGCCAGGCGGTCGTCGGGGATTGCGCGGCCGGCGTCGTCCTTGTCTTCGGTGGACACGGGGGTGAGCAGCAACAGGTCGTCGGTCGCTGCGTCACTGGTGGCGGTGCGGCGCTGGGCGTCTATGGCCTGGCGTTTGGCTACGGCCATCAACCAGGCTTCGGGGCAGGTGGGCACGCCTTGTAGCGGCCACTGCTGCAGCGCGGCTTCGAACGCTGCAGACAGCGCGTCCTGCGCCGCCGCCACGTCGCGCGTGCGCCGGCTCATGTAGGCGACCAGCTTGCCGTAGCTGTGGCGGGCGGCTGTTTCTGCCGCGCGCCGGGCCGCGCCGGCCTCTGGCGCTTGCGGGTTCACATCTCCCAAATCGGCCTGACCTCTATCGTGCCGTAGACCGAACTGGGGCAGCGCGCGGCCCACACCAGGGCGGCGTCCAGGTCGGGCACGTCGATGACGTAGTAGCCGCCCAGCTGTTCCTGTGTGTCGGCATAGGGGCCGTTGAGCACTTCGGATTTGCCATTGCGCACGCGCACCGAGGTGGCATCGGTGACCGGGCGCAGGCGCTCGCCGGCCTGTAACGCACCGGCCTTGACCAGGGCGTCGGTATAGGCGCCATAGGCCTGCATGATGGCGCCCATCTCTGCGGGGGGCATGGTGTTCTCGGCGGCTTCACTGGCGTAGATCATCAACAGGTATTTCATGGGAACTCCTTGGTCGTTGGGTTGCGATGCGGCGATGGCCCCATCTCCACCATGACGTTTGAGTCTTGCAGATTTCGACAGGCAGGGCAAAAGAATTTTTTTTTTACGCGCCAGCTGGGGTGGCTAGGGTGTAGCGCGCGCCACCAGCCATTCACGGCGGAACAGCCATTCGTTCGGGTGCCACAGGTTTTGCAGCGTGACCTCGCCGGCCTTGTGCCGGCTCTTCACATGCCAGCGCATGCCCAGCAGCGTGCAGCGCGGCAGGCAGCTGGGCTGGGGCTGGTCCAGGCTGTCCTGCAGCCACACCACCGCGTCAAACTGGTCCAGCAAAAAATCCAGGCGTTCAGCCGGGGGCATCTCGGGCTTGAGGGCACCGGTGTTCCGGCCCTCGGCGTCATAGGGCGTGATGCGCGCGCCCGGCAGCACAAATTGGAAGCGCTCAAACTGGCCGGTAAAACCGTTGGGCACGGCCACACGTTTACTTTTGACCTGGTTCTTGACCGCCGCGGGGTAGCCCGCGATATCGGTGCCCAGCGGGTGCACCATCACACCAAAGCTGGTGTACACGGCCAGTACGGTCACCAGGGTAGCCGGTTTGGACCAAGATCTTATGAAAAATCCGGCTGTAGCCCCCGCGAATCCTATACTTAATGCTATAAAAGTCATAGCAACTTGCGGGTCGGTGGCAATTTGCAGTTCCCCCATGACCCAGGTCACGCGTGCCAGCATCACCAGCGTCGGCACCAGGATGGCAAGAGTGATCCAGAACCAGGCCTTGGCCATCCGGTCCCAGGCCAGCGCCATGGCAATCGCAATGGCCGGCATGGCCGGGATCAGGTAGCGCTCTGAGCGCTGGCTGGGTATGGTGAACACCACCAGCCACACCACCAGCCAGGCCAGCAGCACGCGCGCTGCGGGTGTGAGTTGCACATAGGTCTGGCGTTTGAAAGCCACCTTCAGCCCGACCCAACCCAGGCCCAGCACGGTGAAGAAAAGCAGGCCAGCATTCACTGGGTAAGCCAGCAACTGCGTCCACATGGGGTAGGCGCCAAATAGCGCGGCGTGCCAGTAGCCCTGGGTGTTGGACATCTTGCCGGCGTTCTCGGCCAGCACAAACTCCTGCCAGACCGAAGCCGGGTCCGGATCCAGCACAAACCACAGCGCAAAGATTCCCAGGGCCAGCGCCGTGCTCCAGGCCAGCCCTAGCGTGCTGCGGATCACCAGCCGCCAGTTCACGCGCGGCGCACTCAGCATCCACGCGCACCAGATGGCTGCCGCCGCGGGAGCCACCAGCGCGAAGGATTTGTAGGCCGAACCCAGGCCCATCGCAACGCCCATCAGTGTGAAGATGCGCCAGTCCATGCCTGAGGAATCTTCCGCCTCCTTTGAATCATCCGCATCCTTTGCCGCATTGCGCACGCGCAACCACAGCACCCACCACATGGGCAGGGCCAGCCAGAAAGTTTCGGGGGCCGAGGTCAGGTAGGCGCGCCCATATCGAAAGGTAGAGAAAAACAGCAGGTAGAGCACTGCCGCAATGCAGGCCGAACGCAGGTTGCCGCTGAGGCGGTGAGCAAAGAAGGCCAGCAGTGCAGTCGTCGCAAAGGTGTAGAAAACACTGGGTAGGCGCAGTGTAAACAGACTCCAGTTCTGGCCCCAATTGCCGGCCGCGATGGCCTGCCAGAACAGCAGCGGCGGTTTGGTGTTGCGTGTGTCAATGATCTCGGACTGCAAAGGCAGCCAGTGGCCGCTTTCTGCCGTCATGCGGGCGATGTGGATGTAGACCATCTCGTCGCCATTGGTCGGAGCGTAGGCGCCGCCCAGGCCGAACAGGTAGGTGAGCGCGGCCGCTACCACCAGCGCCAGCCAGAGCCAGGGGGGCGTGCCAGAGGGGTGCACGGATGGGCCTCCGCGCGGGGCCGCCCCGAGTGAGGCCGCGCCCCCCTGGGGGGCAGCGACCCGCGTAGCGGTGGAGCGTGGGGGCGACATCTTTAGTCTTTGCGGCGCTTGAAGGTCCAGCGGTCGTTGGCCAAAAAGTTGCTCACACTGGCGGCCAGAATGGCAATGATATTGGCCACGCGGTAGTCCATGGAGCCAGATAGCAGCAGCGTCAGCACATACTGCAGGCCGCTTCCAAAGGCCGAAGCGGTGGCGTACTGGCCGAACTCGGTGGCCAGCAGGCGCAGGCTGACTGGGCCGGGGCTCTCTTCCTGTTCCAGTGTCTTGACCCGGTCCGACCAGGTCCACAGGCGGTTCCAGGTGAAGTTGTTAAGGGTGGCCAGCGCAATAGCAACTGCCAGCGAGATATAGGGCTTGTTGTAAGTGGCCTCGATCTGGTTGAAGATGTACTCGTGGCCCAAGTGCAACATGGCCAGGTTGACCACGGTTCCGCTGGCGCCAACGATGCCAAATTTGATATAGCGGTAGCGTTCCAGCAAGCCCAGCGCCCACAAGACCGCGCGCTGCAGCGCCGTGCCTCCACCACTCATGCCGTGGTCGCCGCGGGTGGGCTGCTCAGAAAGGCCAGCGCATCCGCCAGCACCGGGTCAGGCGCGATGCGTTTGAGGCACTGGTTGTCGCCATCGCAAAATGTCAAGCGGTGGTTGTAGGCGGACAGGCAGGGTGAGCAGGCGATGCCCGATTCCAGCACCGTGTTGCGCGAGCCCAGCGGGCCATACAGCTTGCCGGTCTCGGGGCCAAAGAACACCATGGTTTGTATCGGGGTGAGGGTGGCGAAGTGGCCGGGGCCACCGTCGTTGGTGATCAGCAACTGGGCGGCATGGAACAGCATCAGCAGTTCACGGATGCTCTTGGTGTAACCGGTGAGGTCAATGCAGGCTTCGCTTTGAATCTTTACCAACAAGTCTTTCGCCAGCTGGGCATCATCCTTCAAACCAATCAGTCCTACGGTGAAACCGGCCGCGCACAGGCCCTGGGCCACGCGGGCGTAGTGTTCGGCCGGCCAAGCGCGCTCTGGCAAGATGCCACCACCGGCGTACATCAACACCAATTTTTTACTGGTGGTCACCGGGTGGTCGGCCAGCAGCTTGGCACGGTATGCGGCCAATTCGTCATGGGCAAAAACTACTGACAACTCGGTATCAACCGGCATGTTGCGAATGGCCGCCGCCTTGTTGCGCGGTATGCTGCCGGCGGAACCCAGTGCATCCACCAGCGACAAAAACTGTTTACTGATGTGCTGGTAGGGGTTGTAGGGAATGGCGTGGTTGATGAAGCTGCCGCGATACAGGCCCTCTTGGGTGTGCGGCGTAAAGCCGACGCGCACGGGCGCGCCGGTCGTGAAGGACAGCAGGGCACTGACGCGGGAGAACAGTTCGCAGTCAATGACCGCATCCAGACCCAGGCGGCGCATGGCCAGGCTGACTTTGAGAATGTCTCGTACCAGCGAGCTACCCGAGCTGTCGTCCAGGCTATGCATGGTCTCGGGGCGGGTGAGTTGCAGCAGCCTGGTGACTTCCTGGTTTTTCTTCAACTGCAGGATGTGGATGGCCGCGCCTGGATACTGCCTGCGCAGTTGCGCAAACATGGGGCCGGCCAGCACGATGCTGCCCATCTCGGACAGCAGAATCACGAGAATATTCTTGGGCGCAATCGCCAGTTGTGTCGGTGCACTGAACAGTCCGGTAAAACGCACCCAGGCCGACACCGCGCCACACAGAAGCTGGCCTACCCAGCGGTCAATGAAGCGTTGTGTCTGCAGTTTCATGGGTTCATCCAATCAGTTGGGGACAGAGCACACTTGCGCTGCAAATCGTGGTCTATCCCGCGAGGTCTCACAAACCCGCTGCGGCGCGCAGAATTTGTGCCTTGTCGGTACGTTCCCACGTGAACTCGGGCTCTTCGCGGCCAAAGTGGCCGTAGGCGGCGGTCTTCTCGTAGATCGGGCGCAGCAGGTCCAGCATCTGGATGATGCCCTTGGGGCGCAGGTCAAAGTGGGCGTTCACCAGTTCGGCGATCTTGTCGTCGGAGATCACGCCCGTGCCTTCGGTGTAGACGGTCACGTTCATGGGCTTGGCCACGCCAATGGCATACGCCACCTGGATTTGGCACTGTTTGGCCAGACCGGCAGCCACAATGTTCTTGGCCACATAGCGTGCCGCGTAGGCAGCCGAGCGGTCCACCTTGGACGGGTCTTTGCCGGAGAAGGCACCACCCCCGTGGGGGCAGGCGCCGCCGTAGGTGTCGACAATAATCTTACGCCCGGTCAGGCCGCAATCGCCTTGCGGGCCGCCGATGACAAAGCGACCGGTGGGATTGATCAGGTACTTGGTGTCCTTGAGCCACTCTTTGGGCAGTACGGGCTTGATGATCTCTTCAATGATGGCTTCGGTAAACGACGCCTTCATCTTGGTGCTCGTTTCACTTTGGTCCGGGCTGTGCTGGGTGGACAGCACCACGGTATCGATGCTGTGGGGCTTGCCGTCCACATAGCGCATGGTGACCTGGCTCTTGGCGTCGGGGCGCAGGAAGGGCAGACGGCCATCCTTGCGCAACTGGGCCTGGCGTTCCATCAGGCGGTGGGCGTAATAGATGGGCGCTGGCATCAGCTCTGGCGTCTCGTTGCAGGCGTAGCCAAACATCAGGCCCTGGTCACCGGCGCCGGTGTTCAGGTGGTCGTCGGACGCATGGTCGACGCCCTGGGCGATGTCGTTACTTTGCTTTTCATAGTCCACCAATACGGCGCAGCCCTTGTAGTCGATGCCGTACTCGGTGTTGTCGAAGCCAATGCGCTTGATAG
>CAINUX010000097.1 GCA_903853895.1 uncultured beta proteobacterium
GGCTGCCACGGGGATAGCGCTCCTGAGAAATATCAATAGACCACGGATGGAGCCTTGACAGGCAACACCAGGTCAAAGCGGGTTCCCTGGCCCACAACCGAGTGGACGGTGATGCTTCCGCCCAGCACCTTGGAGGTTATTCGATGCGAAATCGAAAGCCCCAACCCTGAGCCGCCACGACCCAGCTTGGTGGTAAAAAATGGGTCAAATATCTGGCCCAGATGCTCGGTCGGTATCCCCACACCATCGTCCTCAATCGACACCCGAACCGTACCCACGGATTGCAGGTCTACGCTGATGCGAATGGTGCCGGCGTCCAATCCGTCAAACCCGTGATTGATCGCGTTGGTGACCAGATTGATGACCACTTGCCCCAGCGGCCCCGGAAAGCTGTCCATGGACACCCCATCGCAAAACGCGACCTCCAATTGCAGTCGACTTCGCTTGATGCCTGGACGCAGTGTGTCAAGCACTTCATTGAGGGTCTGCGCGAGGTCGAATGTGCGCCGCCGCTCCGAATCCTGATCTACCGCCACTTGTTTGAAACTGGCAATCAGCGACACGGCCCTTTCAAGAGACCGCAGGGTGAGTTGGGTGCCCTCCGTCATTCGGAGCATGAAGTTTTCAAACGCAGACTTCTTCAGGGTTCCCTCGCCCAGACGCTGCTGCATACCTCATGGCCACTGACCCGACCTTCGGCTGAAAACGTGTCAATCCAGCCCTGGCGTTGCCGTATGTCCTGCCAGAACCCCAGGTCAACGGACGTCTTTCCCATCACGTCCGTCTTGGAAAACTGAAAAAACCGCTCCCAGGCCGGATTGACATCGACATACACACCACTGGCAAAGTTGGCCACGGTAATGGGCAGAGGACTGGCATTGAGCAGTTGCACCACCCGTTGCTCGTTGGTCCGGGTGGCTGACTCCTGCCGGGCCAACTCGTCAACTTTTTGCTCCAGATGCAGATTGAGCGCCTTGATCTCGGCCATGCTGCTTTGGTGCACCGCATAGACCTGGCGCAAAACCAAGTAGCCGACAACCCACACGCTGGCCATGGGAAGCCAGTAGCCACCGTCGATCGCGTTGGGTATGGGCGTCCACTCCCCTTTGCCGGCGACAAAAGCCAGCACGGTAATCCAGGAAATGGAGGCCATTAACAAAAACAGGGCCTGGCGCATGCCGAGCAGCCAGCCGCCCATCAGCACCAGAATAATGCAACCGTGCAGGATGGGATTGACGATGCCGCCGCGGTACCCCGACTGCACCGCGAGCGCAATCCATATCGACCAGATATAGACCGAAAAACCCATGCGGTCGGAAAACCGCTTGCGCAGGACATTGCAAGCGGGGCCGCCAAGACCGATCAGGGTTGGCGCGAACAGGCGGTTCAGTGTTTGTGCCTGGAAGCCTTCACCTGCTGGGGTTGTGTGAGGCATCGGTTGGGGCATCGGTTGGGACATGGTTGAAAGTCTCCGTCAAACCATCTTAACTGTCCACTGTGAAACTACCGGAACGCCAATGCCCAGCAAGCCATTTTGCTATATTTTGTGTAGCTATCTCCGCAGTAACGGCAACGGCTGGAACCCTATTTGGCACCCAAACCCATGCTGCGCGTGATGACTTCTTTCATGATTTCGTTCGTGCCACCATAAATACGGGCAACGCGGGCGTCGGCAAAGCTCCGGGTAATGGGGTACTCCCACATATAGCCATAGCCGCCGAAGAGCTGCACGCATTCGTCCATCACCTTGCACTGCAGGTCGGTGGTCCAGTACTTGGCCATGCTGGCGGTGGCGGTATCGAGCTGGTCCTTGCAGATCAACTCACAGCACTTGTCGACAAACACCTGGGCCACCTGCACTTCGGTCTGCAGCTCGGCCAGTGTGAAGCGGGTGTTCTGGAAGGCGGCAACGGGTTGGCCGAATA
>CAINUX010000098.1 GCA_903853895.1 uncultured beta proteobacterium
CCCGAGAGTACCCACCCACTGCTGCCTTGGCGTGACTTCGTCATGTGCCAGATTTCGTCGAACGACTCGTCCTGCTGGTCTGCGTCATCCCGCATCACGCCCGTAAAGCGCACACTCACCAGGTAGCGGTCTGCGTCTTCAACGACTTCCAGCACCTGGGCTACGATGTTGACCACTTCGTTTTTCTGCGTCGCCGCGCCGCGCTCGGACAATTCCATCTTGATCTCAGCAAACATTTCTGGCGTGGTGAACTGGCGAATGTCGTCCAGGTTGCCCGCATCATTGGACGCTTGCAAGCGGATGAAGTTGACCTTTGCATTGCGCTCAAAACCGGCGGTGTCAAAGTCAGCCGGAATCGCGCTGGTGCTGGCCACTGCGGCACCAATGCCTGAACCGATACCTGACCCGATGGCGCTGCGGCCGCCTTCAGGCATGGACACTTTGTACGCGGGCGCATCTTGTGCGGCTCGGGCTGCATTGTTTACAGCACTAGGGTTGACGTGCGCGTACTGCATTCCACCAGGGTTTGGCGCGCCTGCCTGCTGTGCCGCAGCGCGTTTGCGCATGATGAATCCAATGACTCCAATCACAGCGACTGCCAGTAAACCCATCATGAGCATCGACGCCAACTCACCGCCAAAACCCAGGTGGGAGGCCAATGCAGCCAAGCCAAGACCCGCTGCCAACCCGGCGAGCGGCCCCATCCAAGAGCGCTTAGGTGCAGCGGCGGCGGCACCCGCCGCGCCAGCAGCAGGTGCTGCAGCGGATTGTGCGGGCGTACCGGGCGCCTTGTCTGCCGTGGCTTGGCGCTGGGTACCCATGGATTTGCCGGAGCCCATGCGTTTTGCGGCTTCGGCATCCATTGGAATGGTGCCAAGGCCGAGCGTGAACACGATGGCCAGGAGTGAAAGGAATTGCTTCATATAGATATCCGGTGAGTTGAAGGAAGTAGGTTAATCATAGGTGGCAAGTGATCTCTTGAAAAAGCAGTGTTTATCAGAAGTAAGGTTCGGAAAAAAGAGAATATTCTTGACATAGACGGGCTCAGAAGCCTGACCGCCGCTGACGCCGCTTGGACACGGTGCGCAAGCGCCAAACCAGCTTAACACTGACGTAGCCCATGGCCGCGCCGCCGACCGCAAAAGTGGCCATGCCCAGCACCGTCGGCCAGCCATACTTGCTAAGCCAGGCAGAGGGGTCAACGCCTTGTGGTGCGTTGGCGAGCAAGGGTTCACCCAAAACCAGCGCACCCAGTTGATGCGCCAGCCATAGCCAGAAGCCAATCGTCAACGGATTAGTCACCATGGTCATGGCCGCCGCCACCGGAATATTCGCACGCCACCAGGTGCAATGGGCTGCCGCTGCAACGATTTGCGCAAACGGAATGACAAACGCCCAAAAGGTACCCACTGCCACGCCGCGCGCGACTGCTTCATGTTGAAGCCTCCAAAGCTGCGGATGGAGTAGTCGGCCGGCGATCGGTTGCAACCAGGGGTGTGTGGCCAATGCATCCCTGCTGGATAGCGACTGCCGAAACCGGGCGGTCCAATGTGTTGTTTGACGTGTCATGTTTGCAAGGTTTTTGGCACTGAGCAGGCGCGATCATGCTGGCCCCAATGCATCTCGAGAAGCAGGGGAATTCGCTTTGACACTCTCTTTTTTACGAACCTATTTTGTGAATTTATCAGAGTAAACATGGTGTTATCTCGCTAGACTTCATGAACCGCGGCGGCTCGACGTGTTCGACCGTTGCACAAGCAAAGTACCCTGATTGGAGTACGGACCTCAACTTGGAAGGCGTTTATGCAAACAATTGCTCCCCTGTGGCTGTGGGCCACTTTTATCGCCATCGTGCTGGTGTCGCTCTTTGTTGACTTTGTGGTCCTCAAGAAGCAGGGCGCGCACGACATCGGCGTCAAAGAAGCACTGAATTGGTCGTTGGTCTGGATTGCGTTGAGCTTTTTGTTTAACGGCCTGTTCTGGTGGGCGGTAAAGGACACCACAGGGTCGGTGGAGATTGCCAACACCAAGTCGCTTGAATTTTTGACCGGCTATCTGATTGAGAAGTCGCTGGCTGTGGACAACATCTTTTTGTTCCTGATGATCTTTACGTACTTCGCTGTACCCAAGGAGTATCAAAAACGGGTGCTGATGATTGGCATCATCGGCGCGATTGTGTTGCGCACCATCATGATTCTGGTCGGCGGTTGGCTCCTAGCCCAGTTCCACTGGATCTTGTATGTGTTTGGCGCCTTTTTGATTTTGACCGGCGTGAAGATGTGGCTGGCGGCTGACCACGAAGCGGAACTGGACGACAACCCGGCGCTGAAGCTACTGCGCAAGTTCATGCATGTGAGCAAAAACTACGACGGCGAGAAATTCTGGACGGTGGAAAACGGCAAGAAGATTGCCACCCCGCTGTTCATGGTGATTTGTCTGATCGCACTCACTGACGTGATCTTTGCGGTGGACTCCATTCCGGCCATTTTCGCCATCACCAGCGACCCCTTTATTGTGCTGACCAGCAATGTGTTTGCCATATTGGGCTTGCGTGCCATGTATTTCTTGCTGGCCGCCGTTGCAAACAAGTTCCACCTGTTGAACTACGGCTTGGCGGTGATTCTGGTGTTCATTGGTACCAAGATGTGTATCGTCGATTTCTACAAAATACCTGTACTGGTATCGCTGGGTGTGGTGGTAGGCATCTTGGCCTTGACGATGGTGCTAAGCGTGCGTACGGCCAAGCCTGAGACGAAGCTCAAGGGCTAAATCGAGACTACAGCGCTGGTTGCAACAGCCGTTGCACTAGCGGGTGTTGCACTTTCTTTTCGGTACCAATCGCGAAGAAGTGGTCAGTGACTCCCTCGCACGACCCGAGACGCTGCACGGCGTAGTGGGCCAGCAGATCGTCGTGTACCCACTCCGCTGCTGGAAAGACACCCATACCGCTGGCACCAAAGGTTTTCAGTAAAGCGCCGTCCTCGAACTCGCCCACGACACGGGGTCGAATGGCGCGGTGCTCAAACCATTGATCGATACGGTCGCGCACGGCAGTGTGCTTGGTGGGCAACAGCATGGGAACCTCGGCCAGGCTCTGGGGAAAGTCTTTTTCCGCAGCCTCAACCAAGCTCGGCGTGCCGTACCAGCCAATAGTGGATGAGCCCATGGGGTGGCTGTAGAGCTTGATATTGGGGTTGCTGGGTGCGGGGCGGTCTGACAGCACAACATCGAGCCTATGCAGGGCCAGGTCACCCAATAGGTCGTCCAGGTTTCCCTCGTGGCACAGCAGGCGTAAATTTGGCTCGGTAATGACAGGTAGTAACAGACGGTGCACCACCAGTTTGGGCAGTCCGTCACAAATCCCAACCGCCAAGCGCACCGCTGGCGAACTCACCGCATCACGCACCCGTACCGGCAGGTTTTCGCCTAACTGAAAAATAAGGTCGGCCTGCTGCATGGCGGCCAGTCCCGCTTCGGTAAGGACCAGTCCGCGGCCAGCGGGCTTGAGCAGAGCATAGCCCAGGGACCGCTCCAGTTCACGCACCTGCGCGCTGACGGTTTGCACCGCCATGTCCAGCTTGTCAGCCGCCCGTGAGATACCGCCTTCTTTGGCCACCACCCAAAAGTAATACAGGTGTTTGTAATTGAAAGGAGTGCTCATGTTCAGGTTTTTTGAGAATCTTGATAAGAAATTATCTGCTTTTTCGGAATCAAATTGATCCCTATCGTTGAGCCTTCTTTAACTGACTGGAGAAAATTGATGCAGATTGTCTTTGAATCCCGTGATGCCGATGGCGCCCAGATGCGCGATTTGTCTGTGGCACGTGTGCGCTTTGCATTGCGGCGATTGGCCACCTTTGTTCCCCATGCCAAGGTGCAGTTCTCTGACGTCAATGGCCCACGCGGCGGGGTAGACAAGCGTTGCCAGGTCGAACTCAAAACCGATACCGCCGGTACCGTGGTCATTGCATCACTGGCGCGGGATTGGCGCACCGCGTTGGACCGGTCGCTGGGCCGTGCAACCCGGGTGCTGACTCGCAGCCTGCAGCGCGTACAAAAACCTGTGCGCGACCGCACCGCCAAGCTGGCACTCGACAGTTGAACACCCAGAAACCTAAGGAAGCGAAACCATGAACCACTCACACGCACCCCAGCCGTCGGGCAACCCGGCGCACTATTCGGCTCAGCATAATACGGGCGGCGCAACCCACAACGACTCCGTCAAACGGGTCTTGCGCAACACCTATGCGCTGCTGGCCATGACCCTGCTCTTCAGTGCCGGGGTGGCTGTTACCACGCTCACGCTGCAACTTCCCGCACCGGGCTTGATCATCACTCTGGTGGGCTACTTTGGCTTGCTATACGCCGTGCACAAGCTGCAAAACAGCGGCTGGGCCTTGCCTGCGGTGTTCGCCTTGACCGGTTTCATGGGTTACACGCTGGGGCCGTTGTTGACGCATTCACTGGCTTTGCCCGGTGGCGCACAAACCGTCACGCTGGCCTTGGCCGCGACGGGTGCCACCTTTATGGCGCTCTCCAGCTACGTGCTGCTGACTCGGCGCGACTTCAGCTTCATGGGTGGCTTCTTGTTTGTGGGGATGGTCATTGCACTGATTGCCGGTGTTGCGGCCATGTTTCTGAAAATTCCAGCCCTGGGCCTGGCCGTGTCTGCCATGGTGGCCTTGCTGTCGGCGGGTTTGATTCTTTTTGAGACCAGCCGTATCGTGAATGGCGGCGAGACCAACTACGTGATGGCCACCGTGAGCCTGTATGTGTCGGTGTTCAATTTGTTCACCAGTTTGTTGAGCCTGTTTGGCTTTGGAGGCTCCAATGAATGAGCTAGTCCCGCCAGACGTAGCCATTGGCGCACTGGTATTGGCAGTCGCCATTCTTTATGCCGCATGGCATGAATACAAAGAGAAAAACCGGCGCGATGCCAGTTTGCTAGCCGCCGTGGGTACGGTGAGCCTGATTGGCAGCGCCGTGGCTTGGATCCATTGAGTCTTGCCTCGACCAGCCAAGTCGAATCCCCCTATTTATCAAATTCACGAAAGAACAAAATGAAATGTCCCGCGTGTCCCGACACCACTCTGGTGATGACCGATCGCCAAGGTGTTGAAATTGACTACTGTCCTACTTGCCGCGGCATCTGGCTGGACCGGGGTGAACTCGACAAGCTGTTGGATCGGGCCGCCACTGCAGCCCCACCCGCTGCTCCCATGGCCGCCCCAGCGCCAAGGCACCCCCGCCAACCCGACTTTGAAGACTCGGACTACCGCAATGGTCAACGCTACAAGAGCAGTCGCAAGAAGTCTTGGTTGAACGAGATTTTTGACTGAAACCTGAGCCCCGACGAGGCAAAGCTTTTCCGACCCCGCCATTTTGTTCTTTGTATTTGGCATCGTGGCGGGTTCGTTGAAGTCCAATCTGGAAGTACCGCCGCAAATATCGCGGTTTCTGTCTTTGTATTGGTAGATGGCGTTGAGCCTGAAGGGCGGTTTTGCCCTGCCCGATCCGGCTTGACGGCCGAGGTGCTTACCAGCCTGGTCGCTGCACTGGGCATGGCCATACTGGTGCCCGTGTTGGGATACCTGGTCTTGCGCCGATTTCTCAATGGTTTTGATGCGAAGGCCATCACCGCCACTTCCGGGTCGGTCAGTGCGGTCACGTTCATCACGGCCGTGCAATATCTCGATACCCATGGCATCACTTTCGGCGGCCACATGGCGGCTGCCATGGCGCTGATGGAGTCGCCCACCATTGTGCTGGTGGTGGTGCTGGACAACCATGCACGCCAAAATGCGGCCGCCACTGCGGCGTTTGGCGCCACCGGAGCGGGCAACGCGCCACTGGGTCGCATCTTGCACGAGGCCCTGCCGATGGTGCGCAACTGTTGCTGGTGGGTGCGATGCTGATTGGCGTGCTAACCGGCGACGCGGGGGAGGCAGCCATGAAACCCTTTTCGGTGGATTTGTTCAAAGGCATGCTGGCGTTCTTTTTGCTGGACATGGGCCTGCTGGCTGCCCGCAACATGGGCAAGTTGAAAGGGCAGTCGGCCTGGCTATTGATGTATGCCATTGCCGGGCCCATGGTGCATGCAGGCATTGCGCTGCTGCTGGGCTGGGCGTTGGGCATGTCATCTGGAAACGTGGCCCTGCTGATGGTGCTGGCGGCCAGCGCGTCCTACATCGCCGTGCCGGCCGTCATTCGCCATGCCATTCCCGAGGCCAACCCCACGCTCTACTTCGGCATGTCATTGGGTTTGACTTTTCCATTCAACATATTGATCGGCATTCCGCTGTATGTGCACATGGCACAACTTTGGCTGTAACGAAATCGGCTCACACCCGATTCAAATAAGGAAAATGAAATGCGTAAATATCTTCAGAACAGTCCGCAGGCTGCTGCAAGAATCGTCGCCTTAACCATTGTTGCCGACGGCGATGTGGCACAGGCGGAGCTTGCATCGCTCGATGAACTGGCTGTGCATGAACAACTCGGACTGGAGCGCGATGCATTGCATGCCGTCATTGACACTTTTTGCGAGGATTTGCTTTCAAGCAAGCAGCTCGCCTGGGTAAACAATTGCCCGGTGGATGAGTACACGCTGTCCGAATTGATGGGGGAAATCGATGCCCCCGCCCTGCGGCGTAAAGTGCTAGGCTTTTGCGTCGCGCTTGCCGAGGTTGATGGACATGTTGCGGCGCCGCCGCATTCATGGCGATGCGCCTTTGACCAGATGAGTCGCAGATCAAGTATTGGCGGGCCCGGCCTTAGTCTTCTTGCAAGACATCTTCCTTGACGCGTGCAGCGGAGAGTTGTTCATTTGTAGTGAATAGGTTAAATTGCCAAGATGCGGTTGAATCTGTTGAAACGTATTTTCTATTGACAGCGAACCACGTAGTAGTGTGTTCAGTTCCTGTCAACCACATCCAATAGAGCATGCTTGTAACCGTTTTCGGCCTTAGGCACAGATTCCCATGAACAAGGCTTTTACTAAAGAGTCGGATGCCGACGGCGATAACGACGATTTGCAGTTGCCACCCATTCCAGCCGGCGGCAAGAATTACATCACTACCCAGGGCTATGCGCGGCTGCGTGAAGAATGGTTGGACCTGATGGACAACGAGCGACCCAAGATGGTAGAAGCCGTTTTTTGGGCAGCCAGCAATGGAGATCGGTCCGAAAACGGTGATTATCTTTATGGCAAGAAGCGGTTGCGTGAGATCGACCGTCGCATCCGCTTTTTGACCAAACGCATGGAAATCGCCGAAATTGCCAACCCCACGGTGCACTTCGGCAACGACCAGATTTTCTTTGGCGCCACCGTGACGTATGCGGATGAGGCGTGCCAGGAGCGAACCGTCACGATTACTGGTATTGATGAGGCGAATAGCGCTCAGGGCGAAGTCAGCTGGATCTCACCGATTGCCCGCACCCTGCTCAAAGCCCGCACGGGCGACATCCTGAAGCTGATAATGCCTGGTCGCGTGGAGGAGATTGAGGTGCTTGCAGTCAGCTACCCACCGCCGGTCCCGTCTGCAGACTAAGCTGGGGTTGCGACCTTGCGCCGTTCGGCACGCATTACCGAAGCGGTGCGGCTCAGATTGCGCAGCACGACAGCCAAGTGGCCGGTATCCCGTACCCCTATGACAAAGCGGAAATCCACATCTTCCTGGGCACCATCGTGTCCCATGTCGATGTGCACAATGTCTGCCTCGGCCGACGCCAGTGCCGCCGCTACCTTGGCCAGCACGCCCTTGCCGTTCTTCGCGGTGACCATGACGCCGGCCTCGAACGGGCGCACTGGTTCGTCCGCCCAGTCCACGTTGATGAATCGCTCTGCATCTTTGTACAAGAGTTTTTTGGCCACCGGGCAGTCGTGGACGTGCACGACCAAGCCCTCACCCCGCCCCAGGTAGCCGACGATCGTGTCGCCCGGTATGGGTCTACAGCACTTTGCAAACTGGACGGATGCGTTCTCGCTGCCGTCCAGGGTGATGGAGCCTTGTGAGGTCGACTCGTGGGCAGTGAAACGCTCTCGCGTTAGCAACAAGGCGTTTGGGCGATGCCCGCTGTCGGCCAGCAGATGCACTAGCCGCTTGGCCACAATATGGGCGATCCGCTTGCCCAGGCCGATATCGGTTAACAGCTCATGTTTACTTTTGCTGCCGGTAAAACGTAGCAACTTCTCCCAAATAGGCTCGTAAACCGTGCTCCCATCGGGGAATCCCTCGATTCCTTCTGCGCGTAGGGCCTGCGTCAGAAGTTTTTCACCTAACTCTTCGGACTCGGTATGTGCCAAGGTTTTGAGGTGGTGGCGGATTTTGGACCTGGCGCGACCAGTGCGCACGAAGCCCAGCCAGGCCGGGTTGGGCGTAGCCGTGGTTTCGGTGACCACCTCGACCACATCTCCATTTTTGAGTTCGGTACGTAATGGAACCTGTTCGCCGTTAATGCGTGCGGATACCGTCCGATCTCCAACGTTACTGTGAATGGAGTACGCGAAGTCAACAATGGTGGCGCCACGTGGCATAGCCATGATCTGGCTTTTGGGGGTGAAGACATACACCGCATCCGGGAACAGGTCGACCTTGACGTGGTCCCAAAACTCTCCGGCGTCACGGGTCTCGTCCTGGATATCCAGCAGCGATTGCAGCCATTTGGTGCCGAGCCGGTCGGACGGCGCATCTTCGGGTTTATTGACCTTGTACAGCCAGTGTGCGGCCACACCGGACTCGGCCACCACATGCATGGCTTCTGTGCGCATCTGAAATTCCACGTTGACGCCAGATGGACCCACCAGCGTGGTGTGCAAGGATTGGTAGCCATTGAGTTTGGCGATGGCGATATGGTCTTTGAACTTGCCGGGCAGCGGCTTGTAGAGCTGGTGTAAAACACCTAACGCCGTATAACAGTCGATAACTTGCGGCACTATGACGCGAAAACCGTAGATATCGGTAACCTGTGCAAAGCTGAGGTGCTTGCTGTCCATTTTTTTGTAGATCGAAAACAGCGTCTTCTCTCGGCCGGCTATGCGCGCACAGATGCCGGCGGCCGCAAAGGCGGCTTCCATTTCCTTTTGCACTTTCTGGATCAGGTCGCGTCGCCGGCTGCGGGCCTTGGTCACCGCCTTGGAGAGTACGGTGTAGCGCCAGGGCCGAAGGTAGCGAAACGACAGGTCCTGCAATTCCCGATACGTTTGGTTCAGACCCAAGCGGTGGGCAATGGGTGCATAAATATCCAGAGTTTCCGACGCAATGCGGGTCCATTTGGCCCTGGGCACGTCCGCCAGGGTGCGCATATTGTGTGAGCGGTCTGCCAGCTTGATCAGGATGACGCGCACATCGCGGGCCATAGCCAGCAGCATCTTTCGGAACGACTCGGCCTGGTTTTCCTCGCGGGTGTTGAATTGCAGTTTATCCAGCTTGGTAAGCCCGTCCACCAGTTCTGCCACCGGTGAGCCAAAGCGTTCAATCAGTTCGATCTTGGTGACGCCGCAGTCTTCCAGTGAATCGTGCAGCAGCGCGGCCATCAGCGCCTGTGCGTCAATCTTCCATTCGGCGCACTGCGCCGCCACCGCGATGGGGTGGGTGATGTAAGGCTCGCCATTGTTGCGCAGCTGGCCCAAATGGGCCTCGTCCGCAAACCGGTAAGCCAGCCGGACCTTCTCCAGATCCTCGGGTGACAGATAGTCCAATTTGGACGTCAATCCTGCAAAGCTGGCCGCCGCCGCGTTGATCGCTGCTGGATGGAGGTCGGAGCTTGGCGCACCGTTGGTGGCCGGTGCGTCTTTGCGGGGCGTTGGTTTGACGGTGGTACCCATGCCTCAAATGTAGCGCGCCGCAAAAAAATTGACGGCAGAGGAAAGCGAAAGTGCCAAAAAAAAGCACCGCATGCGGTGCTTCTCGGGAGCGTGGACGCTCAAAGGGGTACTTTTTTCAGCATCTCAATGCCGATTTTCCCAGCAGCAATTTCGCGTAAGGCAGTAACGCCCGCTTTATTTTTGCTCTCAATTTTGGGCGTGTGGCCCTGGTTCAGCATGCGGGCGCGGTAAGTCGCGGCCAGTACCAGCTGGAAACGATTGGGAATCTGCAACAGGCAGTCTTCTACAGTAATACGGGCCATGGAGTTCTCCGAAAGACTAAGGGATAAGCAACGCTTTGAATGTTTCGGCTCGGGCACGACGCTGCGCTGCAAATTTGAGCCGCTGGGAGTGAACAATGGCTTTCAAATCGAAAAGCGCACGGTCAAACAGCTCGTTGATTATAACGAAGTCGAATTTGGCCACATGTGCGACCTCAATGGCGGCGTTTTTCATGCGCACATCAATCACTTCAGGCGCGTCTTCGCCACGGCGTTCCAGCCGCGAACGCAACTCTTCCCAACTGGGGGGGAGAATGAAGATGGAGATGGCATTGGCGAAGATTTTCTTGATCTGGATTGCGCCCTGGTAGTCAATTTCCAGGATCACGTCGGCGCCCTGGGCCATGCGCTCTTCAATGGCGCGCTTGGATGTGCCATAGCGGTAGTTGTGCACGTGGGCCCACTCGACAAAGCCGTTGGCGGCGACCATGGCGTCGAACTCCTGCTCGGAGACAAAGAAGTACTCCCGCCCGTGCTTTTCCTGGCCACGGGGCGGCCGGGTGGTGTGCGAGACCGAGGGCTGGACGTGGGAGTCAAGCTCTAACAGGGCTTTGACCAGGCTCGATTTTCCGGCTCCACTGGGGGCGGCGACGACAAACAGGTTTCCGGGGTAGTCCATGGAAAGGGGCTCTAGGGGCGGTTTGGGGATCGCACTATTCTATGTTCTGCACTTGTTCACGCATTTGCTCGATCAGGACCTTCATGTCGACAGAGATGTGGGTCAATTCCAGCGCCGCCGATTTGGAGCCCATGGTGTTGGCTTCGCGGTGCAGTTCCTGGATCAGAAAGTCCAGCCGTTTGCCGATCTCTCCGCCTTTGGTGATCAGTCGTTCAATTTCGTCCAGATGGGAGCTTAGGCGGGTGATTTCTTCGGCCACATCGATGCGGATGGCAAAGGCCGTGGCCTCCGTCAGGGCCCGGTCCTGTGCCGCTTCCGGCAAGGTGGCGCCGTCGGTCAGGGCCATGGCCTCTTTCCAGCGCGCCAGGAAGCGCTGGCGGTTTTGCTCGACCAGTTGGGGGATCAGCGGCACCGCTTGCTGTGCCAGGGCCCGCAACTGAGCCAGGTGGTCCAGCAGCATGGTGGACAAGCGGCTGCCTTCGCGCTGGCGCGCGGCCAGCAGCGCCTTGAGCGCCTTGTCTGCCAGCGGCAACACCACGGCACTCCAGTCGTGGGAGCCTGTCTGTTCGGCGGACGACAGACGGATTACGTCGGCCACACTCAGCGGTGCCGCCGTCGGCAGCCAGGCTTTGACGTTGTCCTGCACGGCATTGAGCCGCTGCAGCATACGGGGCGTGGGGTCGGCGACGCTGCTGGCGGAATTCATTTCGATGGAGGCGCGAACTTCCACCTTTCCGCGCTTCAGGGACCCGACCAGCAGGTCGCGTAGCGCGGGCTCAAACGCGCGCAGGTCTTCGGGGAGCCGGAACGACAAATCCAGGAAGCGACTGTTGACCGACCGAATCTCCAGACCCAGTTGGCCGCTGGGGGCCTTGCTGTCCGTCTCGGGAAGTGTTGCGCCGGTGCCGTGTTGTGCGCTGGCGTAACCTGTCATGCTATAAACTGGCATTGCGTGTTCTCGGTTCATGAAACGGCCCTGAGAATAACCCGGTTCAGCCGGATCAGACGAAGGTGTAGCTCTTAATTTATGTCGAAGGTCAAACCAGCACCCTTGCCCCCAGATACCACTATTGGCGGATACCGAATCATCCGCAAAGTGGCTGCGGGCGGTTTTGGCCTGGTGTATCTGGCACTGGATGCCGATGGCCAGCAGGTGGCCGTCAAGGAGTACCTGCCGTCATCATTGGCAACGCGCGCGCCCGGTGAACTGTTGCCACAGGTCCAGCCCGAAAAGCTCTCGCTATACCGCTTAGGCCTGAAAAGCTTCTTTGAAGAGGGCCGCTCGCTAGCCCAGATTTCGCACCCTTCGGTGGTCAGCGTGCTGAACTTTTTCCGCGAGAACGAAACCGTCTACATGGTGATGAATTACCTGGAGGGCGCGGCCCTGCAGGACTTTATCGTGACGGCGCGCGACCTCAAGCAAAGTAAGGTGTTCCGCGAATCCACGATTCGCTCGCTGTTTGACGAAATTCTGCGCGGCTTGCGCATCGTGCACCAGCACAAGATGCTGCATCTGGACATCAAGCCAGCCAACATTTTCATCACCGATGACAACAAGTCGGTGCTGATTGATTTTGGGGCCGCGCGCGAAGTGCTGAGCAAGGAAGGCAACTTCATCCGCCCCATGTACACCCCCGGCTTTGCAGCCCCCGAGATGTACCGACGCGATGCTTCCATGGGCCCATGGACCGACATCTATGCGATTGGTGCCTGCATTTACGCCTGCATGCAGGGCTACCCGCCCAACGAGGCGCCGCAGCGCCTGGAGAAGGACCGCATTGCGGTCGCACTGGCCCGCTTGCGCGGCGTCTACTCCGACAACCTGATTGAGGTGGTGGAGTGGTGCATGTCGCTGGACCCGCTGTCTCGGCCGCAATCCGTTTTTGCCTTGCAAAAAGAGTTGAGCCGTGAAGGTGAACGTCGCTACACCAAGTTGAGTGTGGGCGAAAAAGTACGAATGCAGTTTGACACCATGGTGACCGACACCAAACGCAGTGTGCTCGGAGTCTCCAACGTGGGTGTCAAACCGAAATGAAGGCCCCCACGGTCACAATGTTCCCTTCCCCCCGAGGGGGCGTCGGCCACCTTGAGGCGGCTCGGCGGAGGTCCGAATGAAATTTTCCGTATTCCAGATCAGCCGCAAGGGCGGTCGTGAAAAGAACGAAGACCGCATGGGGTATTGCTACACCAAGGCGTCCGGTCTCTTTTTGCTGGCTGATGGCATGGGCGGACACCCCGAAGGGGAGGTTGCCGCCCAGATGGTGCTGCAGGCCATTTCTGCGTTGTACCAGAAGGAAGCCCGACCCGAAATTGAAGACCCCAAGGCCTTCTTCACCATGGCCATCATGGCGGCCCACCGGCAGATCTTGCGCTACGCAGCCGAGCAGCATTTGATGGACACGCCGCGCACCACGCTGGTCGCCGCCATTGTGCAGAATGGTGTGGCGCACTGGGTGCATTGCGGTGATTCACGGCTGTATTTTGTGCGCCATGGTGAGTTGCTGGCGCGCACGCGCGACCACTCCTACATCGAGCAGCACCAGGAAAACAAACCGGATGTGCCGCTGCCCGACAAGTTCAACCGCAACGTGCTCTATACCTGCCTGGGTTCCCCCACCAAGCCGGTATTTGACGTGACGGGACCGGTGCCCCTGTTGCAGGGCGACCGGATATTGTTGTGTTCGGACGGCCTTTGGGGCAGTCTGGATGATGCGGAAATCGTCTACCAGCTGGGCCAGAAGCCGGTGGGCACGTCGGCCCCGGAATTGGTGGAGCGTGCGCTGATGAAGGCTGGGGCCCACAGTGACAACGTGACCGTGATCGCCATGGAGTGGGAAACTCCGGACACGTTTGAATCCACCCGCGGCAGTATTTCCACCGACTCGATCAACGATGGGGTTTTTGCGTCCACCGTACAGGCTGGCTGGCTGGATTCGAGTGTCGACGACCTGGACGACGCTGCCATCGAACGCTCCATTGCCGAGATCAACGAGGCCATTCGCCGCTCGGCTGCACGCAAAGGCTGATGGCGGTTGGAGCGCCGCCACCCTCGGCGCGCTGTCTCCTTTTTACTTGGTTTTTCCAGAGGTTTTTTCATGACTGAATTTGTTCGCGCCCACGCGCGCCCCGTGAATGCGCTGCGGCCCGTGCGCATCACCCGCGGCTACACCGTGCATGCCGAGGGCTCGGTGCTGATCGAGTTCGGTGCAACGCGGGTACTGTGCACCGCGTCGGTGGAAGAAAAAGTGCCACCCCACAAACGCGGCAGCGGCGAAGGCTGGGTCACCGCCGAATATGGCATGCTGCCCCGCGCCACGCACACCCGCAGCGACCGTGAGGCTGCACGTGGCAAGCAAAGCGGACGCACGCAGGAAATCCAGCGCCTGATCGGCCGCTCGATGCGGGCCGTGTTCGACCTGAAGAAGCTGGGAGAACGTACCATTCAGCTCGATTGCGATGTGCTGCAGGCCGACGGAGGTACCCGCACCGCCGCGATCACCGGTGCCTTTGTGGCGGCGCAGGACGCGGTCAATGGCCTGCTGGCCGCTGGCAAGATCACCGAGTCGCCTATCAAGGCGTCTGTAGCGGCGATTTCGGTGGGCATTGTGCAGGGCACGCCTTTGCTGGATCTGGAGTACACCGAGGACTCGGCCTGCGACACCGACATGAATGTGGTGATGACCGGTGCCGGCCATTTTGTGGAAGTACAGGGAACGGCTGAAGGCGCCGCGTTTTCACGCTCTGAGATGGACGCGCTGCTCACATTGGCTGAAAAAGGCATTGCCGAGCTGATGGTGCTACAACAAAGGTCACTATCAAAACAATAGCATGCTACCAATATCGCACGAGGGCTAGGAGTCTATTTCGTTCAGAGTCTTCGTTAAGTTACCCAAAATGGGTTTATGTTTGATCTCTTTGAGAAAGTCACTGTTGCCTGCCGGGCTGAAACGCTATGAAGATTGTTCTTGCCTCCAATAACCTGGGAAAACTCGCCGAGCTGCAAGCCATGCTCACGCCGCTGGGCTGCACGCTGGTGCCCCAGGGCGACTTGGGCGTGCCCGAGGCACCAGAGCCACACCGCACCTTTGTCGAGAACGCACTGGCCAAGGCGCGCAATGCAGCGCTGCACACCGGCTTGCCAGCGCTGGCGGACGACGCGGGCTTGTGCGTGGACGCCTTTGGTGGCTTGCCCGGGGTCGATACGGCCTACTACGCCACCCAGTTTGGCTATACCAAGAGCGACGACAACAATGTGCTGGCGCTGCTGGAGCAGATGCGCAATATCGACAACCGCCGGGCCGCGCTGGTCAGCACCCTGGTGGCCGTGCGCAGTGCCGACGATCCAGAGCCCTTGATTGCGGTGGGCCGCGTGGTCGGTCAGATTGCACGTGCGCCGGTGGGCAGCAACGGTTTTGGGTTCGATCCGGTGATGTGGATACCGGAGTTTGGCAAGACCTTTGCGCAACTGCCGAATGAAGTGAAGAATGCCAATAGCCACCGTGGGCGGTCGGCAAAGGCCATGTCGGCGTTGATCCGTGAGCACTGGATGGCATGATTCCAATCACGCCCGCGAAGACCACGCAAGACGCCGCCGTGGTGCATGACGTGACGCATTACATGCGCCCTGGCACTTTGCAACTGGCGGCGCTGCCGCCGTTGTCGCTGTATGTGCACCTGCCGTGGTGCCTCAAAAAATGCCCTTACTGCGACTTCAATTCACACGAGATGCGCGCACAGGATATGCCCGAGCAGCGCTACGTGGACGCGGTGATTGCCGACCTGGAGGCGGCGCTGCCGCTGATCTGGGGCCGCACCATTCATAGTATCTTCATTGGCGGTGGCACGCCCAGCCTGTTTGCGCCGGCCACCATCGACCGGCTGCTGGGCGACATCCGCGCCCGCTTGCGGCTGGAGGCTAATTGCGAAGTCACGATGGAGGCCAACCCCGGCACTTTTGAGAAAGACCGCTTTCGCGCCTACCGCCAGGCGGGGGTTACGCGTCTCTCGATCGGCGTGCAAAGCTTCAACGACGCACACCTGAAGGCCCTGGGCCGTGTGCACGACCGCGCCCAAGCGCTGGCCGCGGTCGAAGAAGCAGCGCAGGCCTTTGATACCTTCAACCTGGACATCATGTACGCGCTGCCGGGCCAGACGATGGAGCAGGTTGGTGAAGACATGGCGATGGCTCTGGCGTTTGCGCCGCCGCACATCTCCATCTACCACCTGACGATCGAGCCCAACACTTACTTCGCCAAGTTCCCTCCGGTCATCCCCGAGGACGACACGGCCTACGCCATGCTGGACCACATCACCGAACTGACCGGTGTGGCCGGGCTGGACCGCTATGAAGTGTCGGCCTATGCCCGGCAGAACCACCGCTGCAAACACAACCTCAATTACTGGCAGTTTGGCGACTATCTGGGCATTGGCGCCGGAGCCCACAGCAAGCTCAGCTTTGCCCACCGGGTAGTGCGCCAGGTGCGTTTTCGCGAGCCACGGCTGTACATGGACCACGCCCTGGCGGGCAATGCCGTGTCGCAGGACGAAGATGTGGCACGCGCTGAGCTTCCGTTTGAATTCATGCTCAATGCCCTGCGCCTGCGCAACGGCTTTGGCCTGCGGGATTTCTCGGAGCGCACCGGTCTGGCTCTGACCGCCATCGAGGCGGCCTTGCAGGAGGCCGAGCGCAAGGGGCTGCTGGAGCGTGATTTTTCCCGTGTGCGACCCACGCAACGGGGCTTTGATTTTCTCAGTGACTTGCAGTCGCTTTTCCTGTCCAATACAAATTAGTTCCGCCTTGGAGCGGCCCGGCGGCAGAACCAGAACCCGCGCTGTCAGCGTGCGAAAGGGATTGAGCCAATGTTCTCGGTATATGGCAAGGCGGGGCGAATGTTTCGTGGTTCGATGGAAGAGCTGCGCCAGGTCGGGCCGATTTCCCGGGCCAGCCGCTCCCACGTAGTGGCCCCCGTTGGGCTGGACCCGCAGGACCAGAATCCGGCTCGGCTATCCGAGCTAGTGGCCCCCGTGCCGCGCGATGTGGCGCACCGCACGGCCCTGGCGGCTTACGAACAGACCCGCAAACCCGGCTTGCCGCGCCACCCGTTGACGCGGGTGGACGCGGTGATGAGCCATCCCGTGGTCACTATTTCCGACACGTTTTCCGTAGAGCAGGCGTGGCAGGTTCTTGCCGAGAACCGGCTCGGTCAGGCACCGGTGGTCGCGCAAGGTGGCGTGCTGGTGGGCTTGATTACTCGCGCCGACCTGATGCACCCTGAACGCATGCCCGGCCCGGAAAGCCACGCGCTGGTGTGGCGTGCGTTACTGATGCAAAGTGTGGTGGATGTGATGTGGACACCCGTTCCCAGCGTGTCCTCCGACACCGATATCCGCCGCGTGGCCCGCGTGCTGCTGGACTCCGATTTGCCCGGACTCCCGGTGGTGGATGAAGAAGGACGAGTGACCGGCTTTGTGTCGCGCTCCGATATTTTGCGCGCCGTCGTGGCCGACCCGCCGCTGGACTTGTGGTCCTGAGTAGGCCTTCCCCAAAGTGCATCCAGGCTACTGAATACAGGTCTTGCCAATGAAGCGGGTGCAAGGCTTGGTGACCGCAGGCGTGACCGGGAGCACCGGCGGCACAGGTATATGGACCTTTGGTGGGTTGACGGCCGGTCTGGGGGTGCCGGCGCCCTTGGGGGCCGTACCCCCTGTCACCGACGTGGGAGACGCCACGCGACCCGGTGCAAACAATTTGGGAGACACTGCGGCCAAGGTGACGGGTGTTGTATTGGCTGCTCCCACAAAGCTGACCTGCCTGGGTGCGAGCGCGGTTGCCACGTTGGCATTGCTGACGCTGCCCGTGCCCACCATCAATCGCTGGTAGCTGCCGGGCGCTCCGTCGGTAGCGGGGGATTTGTCATTGGCCTTGACCACAGCCGACTCCATGTCCGCCGCCTTGAGCTTCACGGTCGCATTGCCGGATTGCAAGGTAAAGTTCGACACCTTTTTGGCGTCCAACAGGTCGCCGCTGATCACCCGTGCTGTACCGTTCACGAGCGAAATGACGGGCGGCTTGGTGTCAGACCCCGTTGGGGCCAGGTCGATGCGGACTTCTGATTCCGGTCGCATGCCAATCAGGCTGCCATCGGGCAGCAGGACTTGGGATATGGCACCAGGCGGGGTCAACAAACGCTCTCCGCTCTGCAATAAATCCCCCTTAGTGGCAGCACGCGTAGTGCCCGTGGTTCCCACAATTTGGGTGCCCGGCTGTGCGAACAACAGCGTACCGGCCGGAGCTGCGGCGGCGCCGCTTTGGAGAAAGAAGGCAGCGAGTGTGTAACTTGCAATCCATAGTGGCTTCATGGCGGGTCTCCAAACGAAAAGTGAACTATTTCTGTAAGGGCGTTGCCACAGGGACCGTTCTTGGAGTGGTCAATGGTGCGGTCAATGGTGCGGCTGGCGCAACCGGGTCAGTTTTTTGTGGTGTCGCGGTAATGGTTTGCACAATCGCCTTCTTCTGCTCGGTGGTCAATAGGGGCATGGCGGCTGCGGGTGCGACTGGCGTTGGCGCAGTGGCCCGCGTGGCGGTGCCAGTAGCCGGCACGATCGTGCCAAGGGGTGCTGCTGCCTTTCCGTCCGAGGTTGACAGCGCTTCGCGTCTGGCCGCAACGGATGGCCGCAATAGATCACCGACCGCACCCGGGCGCTTGGCACCGTCTGGCTTGCCATCTGCAGCATCCTTTGCGTCGCGGGCGTCAATCCTGAGCAGCAAGCGGTAGAAATTTGGAATCTTTAGCAGGACTTGTGGGGGGGTGTCCGTCGCAATGGGCGAAAAGCCGACGTCGCCGGCTTTCAGCACCAATATACCGCCCTTGGTGCGAATAAATGTTTCCCCTTCATTGACCTTGTCGTACAGGCCCGGTGGTGTGTCCTGCGACTGAACGCCGGGCGTGTCCAGTATCAGCATGGGCTCGTGGTCGGTACCGCGAATGCCGATGGTGGCCGTAGGAGTGCGAATTTGGTAACCACTGGGGTTGGTGCGCCCAATCAGGCCGGTGATGGAACGAAACCCGCCGCGCAGCAGGGACACCAAAAAGCTGGACTTGCTCGCGTTTTTCTCGTCCTGCACGAATTGGTCAATCACCATCTCTGTGCCGGGACGCACCGAGATATAGCCTCCGTCGTGCAGGCGCATCTGGACCAGGCCCGACTCGGTGGTCACCACTCTTTCGCCAGCGTACAACTCCGCGCCTTTGGCGATGGGGCGCTCGCGCCCTTGGGGGTCGATGGCAGACGCGGTCCCTGACACCGACATCACCCTGGCAGCGCTGTTTTGTGCCCATGCAGGTGTGACCAGTCCGCACAGGAGGGTCGCGAACACCAGAGCCATCCAGGGAGTCATGGCCGCGGACCGGTTAGAAAGTGCTTGCATGGTGATCCGATCTAGAAATCAAAACGGATGTTGACCGAAAAGTCGTTCTTGTCATACGCGTACAAGGCCGCGTTGCTGGTGTTGCGAATGGCGCTGAACTGCGGCCGCAACGAAAAACCACTGCCCCCCGACCAAGTGACGCCCAGGGCCAGGTCGTACAGTGACTCTTCGCGCTGCAACAGGTACAGCGCGTTGGTTCCCGAGTATCTGGAAAAAGTGGCGCCCAGTGAGGCATATCCGCCCAACTTTTCATTGAAGTTCTTTTGCAGCGTCAAGCGGGGGCCGTAAAACCGCCTGTCCCCGTCGTCACGGCCGCCCACGCCCTTTTCCATGCCCAACATGCCCGTCAGGCTGAACACGGCGCTGCCGTCGCTGAAGGAAGTCAACCACCCTCCCGTCAGCGCGGAGGTTTGTGTATTCTGGGTGACCGTCGCTGGGTCGGAATACGTCGCATCGGTGTAAACCCCGCCCAGTGACCATTGGCTGTGGGTGTCAACTGTCAGGCGCCAATCCAGGGTGGCGCCCACTGTGTCTCGCAGGCGCATCTGGTTCAGCGAGTATTGGCCAGCCGTGAGTCCGGCCCGCACCAACCAGTCGCCCCCGGAGTAACTCACTCCCGCCCGGCTGTCCAGCGTGGCATAGCCGGATTCGGTGTACAACTGGTAGGCGCGCCTGCGGTAGTCGGCTCCACCATATAGCCCCCATTGGTCTGTCAACTGGTGGTTGATTTCAGCCCCCACGCTGACGATACTGAAGCTGTCAGCGGTTTTTTGACCCGTGGGCGGTGCTGGCGCATACAGGCCAATGGCCGGCAGGCTAATCGATGACAGAGCGGTCGCACTGCCAATGTTGGTATCTGCACCGATTCCGGCTTCGACGTAGCCTGAAACCACCGTCCGCTGGTTCTTTGAGCGGGCTTGGGCCGCTTTTGCGTACTGCTCGACCGAGCGCCGCAGGTCGGGTGGCAGACTTTGCGACGCCAGGACGGATTCGAACTCGATCTTGGCGCGGCCAAAATCACCCAACGCAAAATAGGCGCGGCCCATATCGGCACGCACACCCACAAAGCCCGGCGCCACGGCCAGGATGCGTTCGTAGACAAAGCTGGCTTTGCTGGGGCGGTTGCTGTCCAAGGCTGCGGTGCCCAACAGGTAGTCGTAAACGGGGTCGCCGGCACCGTCGAGTTCCAGAGGCTCCAGCAACCGGTAGGTCTCTTCGGCCTTGCCGGACTTCAACAGCGCTTCGGCCTTCTCCAGAACCGCCTGGTCAACATCGGCCCACACCTGGCTGCAAACCAAGCCGACGCACAGCCCGACCAACGCCGGTCGACACCACTGAAAACGACCAATATTCGGATATGCCATTCCAAAAGTCCTTTCACGGCCTGCGCACTGTGGCGAACCACGCCTGCACTGCCTTTGGACCAGTATAAAAAGTCAGAGCGGTCTTTGGGAACAATTTGTGATGCCCAGAACACTGGTCAGATCGGAACCGGTATGGCTGGGTTGGGGGCCAATCGTCTCGTAGGGGAGATTCTGGCGGTTGACCCACAAGGTGGTGAAGCCGAACCAGGTTGCGCCTAAAGCGTCCCATGCGTTGCTCGATACGAAAAGCACTTCGTCGGCCTTGACCGGAAACGCCTGCAGCACCAGGGCATAACTTTGCGGGGCGGTTTTGAAGAGCCGAACGCTGTCGACTGAAATCACCCGGGTCAGCAAGTCTTCCAGGCCCGCACCCGATACGGCGGACGCCAGCATCTCGGGGCTGCCGTTGGACAGAATGGCAGTCTCCATTCCCTGGGCTTTCAGTTGCGCAAGTACGCCACGGTTCTCGGGGAATGGCTGGAGCTTTGCATATTGGCCCATCAACGCGTTTTCGTGGTCTTGGCTGTGCGCGAGCTTGAGGCGCGCGAGGGTGTAGCGCAGCGACTGGCGGGTCAGGTCCCAGAAGCTCTGGTAGTAGCGGCTGCCCGTTGCGCCGTTGGGGTCAGACTGGGTAATCAGCCGTGTGTATTCGATCTGCTTGTCGCGCCACAGGGCAGAAATTGCGCTGCCCTGTCCGGGGTAGAGAGTGTCGGCCAGTGCGCCAATTGAGTACACATCGAACAACGTGCCGTAGGCATCGAAAACAACAACTTTGATCATGGTGGGGTCCGGTGGTTGAACCCACAGTATGCGATCTGTCGCGTAGACAGACCGCATCTGTACCGCCTTGGTCAATACTCTTTGCTACTATAGTAATAGCGTACTAAGCATATTCCACGAGGGCTAGTGATTGATTTGACGTTGAGCATTTGCCCGAGGTGGCTTACGCGACCTTGAGTACCAGCTTGCCGTTGTTGGCGCCCGAGAACAGCATGTCAAACGCCTGGGGGAAAGCATCCAGACCGTCCACCACATCTTCACGGGTCTTGAGCTTGCCCGATTGGATCCAGCCCGCCATGACCATGGCCGCTTCACCGGCGCGGTCGTAGTAGTCGGACACCACAATGCCGGTCATCGTGGCGCGTTGCACCAGCAGTGCCAGATAGTTGGCCGGGCCTTTTACGGGGGTCGTATTGTTGTACTGCGAGATGGCGCCGCAGATCACGACGCGCGCACCACGCGCCAGGCGCGTCAGCACGGCGTCCAGTATGTCGCCCCCCACATTGTCAAAGTACACATTCACACCGTTGGGGCAATGCGTCTTCAGGGCTTCAGCCACGTTTTCGGTCTTGTAGTCGATGGCGGCGTCAAAGCCCAGCTCCTCTACCAGGTAGCGGCATTTGTCAGCACCACCAGCAATGCCTACGACACGGGCACCCTTGATCTTGGCGATTTGTCCTACGACTGAACCCACCGCTCCGGCAGCGCCAGACACGACGACTGTGTCACCGGCCTTGGGCTGGCCCACTTCCAGCAGACCAAAGTAGCCTGTCATGCCCGGCATGCCCAGGGTGCTGAGATAGAGGGGCAGGGGGGCAAGTTTGGGGTCGACCTTGGTCAGGCCCTGGCCGTTGGAATACGCATACTCCTGCACGCCCAACAAACCGGTGACGTGGTCGCCGATGGCGAACTTGGGGTTCTTGCTGGCTGTGACCTTGCCCACGGCAATCGCGCGCATCACCTCGTTGATGCCGACGGGGGGAATGTAGGACGGCTTGTCGGTCATCCAGCCGCGCATGGCCGGGTCCAGCGAGAGGTACAAAACCTGGATCACGACTTCGCCCTCCACCGGTGCACGCAGGGGCTCGTTGGTGTGGCTCCAGTCGCTGGCTTTGACATTGCCGTTAGGTCGGGCGGCAAGTTTGAATTGGTGGTTGATGGTGGCGTTGCTCATGGAAGTTCTCCGGGGGTGTGGAAGGTAGAACTGAAGTGTAGGGATGCACTTATTGCTTGCATAGTCACTAATTAGTCATAATATTGTTGCCCATACAACAACAATAGCCTGCAGGAACCTCCCATGAACCCCCAACGCTTGGCCCTGTTCAGCGCCATCGTCCATGCTGGCAGCATCAGCAAGGCTGCGGCCGCGCTGGGCATGGGCAAATCAGTCCTGTCGCGCCAACTGGCCAAACTGGAGGATGAACTGGGTACGCGGCTTATCCAGCGCTCTACCCGTCGCCTCACCTTGACCGAGATTGGCGAATTGGTGTTTGCCGAGGCCCGCCACATTGACCAGGCCGTGGCGAACATCGAGCAGCTCACCGAGCAGCACCAAAGCGAGGTCAAGGGCCGCCTGCGTGTCACCTGCCCGCGCCCGCTGGGCCAGCGCTACCTGGTGCCGCTGCTGGTGGAGTTCACCACCACCTATCCCAAGGTCGAAGTGGCGCTGTCGGTGGACGACCGCATGGTGGACCTGATTGCCGAACACATCGACGTTGCCCTGCGGGTGGCGCACCTGGAAGACTCCACACTGGTGGCGCGCAAGCTGTGCGACAACCCACGGGTGCTGGTGGCCTCGCCCGCCTACCTGGCGCGCCGGGGCACGCCCCAGCTGCCCACCGATCTGCTGGGCCACGACTGCCTGCTGTACAGCACTGGGGCGCGGGTGTTTGACGAATGGAGCTTCTCGAAGGACGGCGTGCACACACCCGTGCGCGCACCCGGCAAGATCCACATCAACGATGGCATGGCCCTGGTGGCCGCAGCCGTGGCCGGTGGCGGCGCCATGGTGATCGACCGGCTGCTGGTGGGCCACGAACTGGCCGACGGCAGCCTGGTACAACTGCTACCCGACTTCCAGTTGCGCCCCGGGCAGCCGGTGTACGCGGTGTACCCCGCGCGGCCCTGGCTGGCATTCAAGACGGCGACCTTTGTCGCGTTTTTGCAGGAGCGGCTGTTTGCCTGACTCGGGTTAAAAAAAAGGGGCCTATGCCCCTTTTTGGATGGAACCCGGACTACTTGGTAGCCAAAGCCGCCGCACCGGCCATCGCTACTTGCTCGTCTTGCGAGGCCAGCACGCCAGAGACGCCGATCGCGCCAATAATTTTTCCGTCAACCACGATGGTCACGCCACCCTGCAGCGGTGTGGCACTGCGCACGGCCAAGATGCGCAAAGCCGACCCGCCGGGCGCCAGACTGTCTTCAAGTGCCTTGCTCGGGCGACGGAATGCGGCGGCCGTGGTCGCCTTGCCGATGGAAATGTCCACGCTGGCGGTCTGCGCGTCCAGCCGCTCCAGCGCCACCAGATGGCCGCCGTTGTCGACGATGGAAATCACCACCTGCCAGTTGTTCTTGCGGGCCTCGGCTTCAGCGGCTGCCATCGCCTTCTTGGCCTGTTCGATATTGATTGGCGCACCGTAGGGAGCGGGGCCTGTTTGGGCAAATGCGGGTGCAGCCATCAACAGGCTGCAAGTGGTGGCCAGGCTGGCCAGCGTGAGTCGGATCGGTGTCATCGTGCGTGTCTCCATTGGATGTGATGGGGTGAAACCGCCGCCATATTGCAGCACTTCGCAGCGTTGCGCAATGGGGGCTACATGGGGGCTACATGGGGGAGGCTTTGCGAATGCACCGGCGCCAACGCCACCGAGAAGCCGGTGCCATTGATCTGCATCACTAAGTTTTTTCACGGGCCTCTTAACATGGGCATCATGGGAGTGCGCCCGAGGCTGGTCGCTGTTTTCCATGACATGGATGACTCAAATCTACTTGCTTGTACTGGAGAACACACGTGACCCTGAAAAAAAGCCCAGCGCCTGACACCAACCCGCAATGTTCCCCCGCGTGTTCGGCGCGACCCGCGCCGGTTGTTGCGGACGGTACGGCCACAAAAAGCTCGCGCCGCAACTTTCTTCTCGCCGGAGGAACGGTCAGCGTGTCCTCGTTGATGGGCGCTGCGGCGCTGATGGCACAGACGGACGACCCCAAAGCCACTGTGGAGTGGGCTGAACACTTTCAGACCAACTACCGGCTGATGACCCCTGCGGAGAAGGCAGAGGCCCGTGCCCGGCTGGAGCGGCGCTACTCCGCCCAGTACAGCAAGAAAGTGACGGTGGACACCACCGAGGCGCTGCCGGGTGTGCTGATGGGATACGCCCTGAACATCCGCAAGTGCATAGGCTGCCGCCGTTGCGTCAAAGCCTGCGTTGAAGAAAATAACCAGACGCGTGGCAAGGAACCCGGGCAGCGCATTGAGTGGATCCAGGTGCTAAAAATGGAGCGAGGGGAATTTTCACAAGACAAGATGAACGCGGGCTACCCGGAAGGGCTGGGCATCCAGGTCGGTGGTAACGCCTATTCCCCCGCCGGTCAGGTGCTGGAAGGCAAGTACTACGATGAACCCGCAGCCGTTCCGGAAAAAGACGCCACCTACATGCCGATTGCCTGCATGCAGTGCGAGAAGCCGCCTTGCGTGAAGGTGTGCCCGGTGCGCACCACCTACCGTGAGGCCGATGGCCCAGTGGTGATCGACTACAACTGGTGTATTGGTTGCCGCATGTGCATGGGTGCCTGCCCGTACTGGGCGCGCCGCATCAACCTGACCACGCCCGTGCTGCCCAAGGACGAGATGAACCCCGTGACGCACTACCTGGGCAACCGCCCGCGCATGCGCGGAGTGGTCGAGAAATGCCACTGGTGCCTGCAGCGCACGCGCCAGGGACGATACCCCGCCTGTGTCGAAGTATGCCCGGTCGGTGCGCGTAAATTCGGCAACCTGCTCGACCCGGAAAGTGAAGTGAGCCTGATTCTGGCCAGGAAAAATGTGTTCCGCCTCAAGGCTGAACTCAACACCTTTCCGAAGTTCTTTTACTTCTACGATTGAGGAGCGCGATTGTGGAAAAACTCATCAACTTCACCACTGACTACATCCGCTACGTCCTCAAGGGCGGGACCAAGTTCTATACCTGGATGGGCATCCTGGCCCTGCTCAGCGCGGGCGCCCTGTACGCTTTTTACCTGCAAAACACCGAGGGCCTGATCGTCACCGGCATGACCAGCCAGATCCACGACGGCCTGTACTTCGCCAACCTGGTGTTTCTGGTGGGCGTGGCCGCCGGGGCGGTGACCATCGTCTTTCCCGCCTATGTCTACCACCACAAGGGCATGCATGAGGTGACGGTGCTGGGCGAAATGCTGGCGATATCGGCAGTCATCATGGTCACGCTGTTCGTCTTTGCCCACATGGGGCGCCCGGACAGGCTCTGGCACATGCTGCCGTTCGTTGGTATCTTCAACCTGCCGGGCTCCATGCTGGCGTGGGACGTGCTGGCGCTCACCGGCTACCTCATGCTCAATTTCGCTTGCGGGTTTTACTACCTGTATGCGAAGTACACGGGTGTTCCGGTCAACAACAAGATCTTCATGCCCCTGGTGTACATCTCCATCGTCTGGGCACTCAGCATCCACACCGTCACGGCCTTCCTGATTGCCACCATGCCCGCGCGCCCCATGTGGTTCCACAGCATGATGCCGATCCGCTTTATCACCACGGCGTTTGCGGCCGGCCCATGCCTCATCATCCTGGCCTTCATGATCATCCGCAAGAACACCAAAATGTGGATTCAGGACAGCGCCATCAACTTGCTGGCCACCATCGTCACCTGGTGCTTGGGTCTCGCTCTTTTCCTGACGATGTCCGAAATCGTGGTTGAGTTGTATGCCCGCACCGAGCATGCCAACGGCCTGTACTACCTGATGTTCGGCCTGCATGGCCTGACCAGTCTGGTGCCCTGGTTCTGGAGTTCCCTGGCCTTCATGCTCATCGCGTTCGTGATGTTCCTGATTCCCAGCGTGCGCACCAACTACAAGCTGCTGCCGATTGCCTGCGTGCTGGCCTTTGTTGGCATCTGGATCGAGAAGGGCATGGGGTTGATCGTGCCCGGCTTCATTCCCACGCCCATTGGTGAAGTGACCGAGTACTACCCCACTTTCATCGAGGTGGTGATGAGTGTCGGCAACTGGGCGATGGGCTTCTTCATACTGACCATCCTGCTCAAGGGCGCCATCGGCATTCTGGTCGGTGATGTCAAGTTCGATGGCAGTGCGTCAGCGAAGTCGGTCGATTTCTCGGGTAATGGCAAGCCTGCCACCAGTGCACCACGGTGAGAGTCCCATCATGAAAAAACTCACATTCAGCGCGATACTTCTGGCCTTCTGCTGTGGGCTGGTCTCAAGCGCCTTTGCACAGCCCGCACCGGCAGCCGAAACAACCTGCTTCGAGAGCCGCAAGGGCGCATCCGAAGTCGTCAAACGTGACCTACAGCCCGGTTGGCCCAACGTGAAGTGCTCCGCCAAAACGGGTGCTGTGCTGTGGTGGGGCGACCCGTTTGACGGCACCGTCCCCATGGGCAACATGCCCCTGCTGGAAAAGATTCCACCAGGGCACGCGGTGGTCAAAGCACGCTCCGAGAAGCTCGCCCTGATGCCGATGTGCGGCACAGCGTGCCACAACGGTGTGGGTCCACAGTTCAATCCACCGAAGTTGCCGACGAGCAAAAAGCCAACCCCGATCCCGACGATGGCTGCGATGGTGCCCGATCTTCAGAACCTGCAGCATGGTCGTGAGCGCATCTGGTGTCTTGACTGTCACCACACCACCCAGCGCAACAAGCTGGTGGACAACTTTGGCGACCCTGTCAGCTTTGACCAGCCCCAGCTGCTGTGTGGCAAGTGCCATGGCGACAAGATGCGCGATTGGCGCGACGGGATCCACGGCAAGCGCATTGGCGAATGGGCCAGCACGGGCAAGAAGCGCTGGTTTACCTGCACCGAATGCCACAACCCACACAATGTGCAGGACGGTGCGCGCAACAGGGGCTTTGTCCAGATCGCACCGGAAACGCCACCGCAGTTGCCCAAGGGCATGAAAGATGCGAAACACGAACTCGTTCATGGCGTGGCGCACTGATATGACACCACTCGCAAACCTCCCGGACCTCCCGGACGACTCTGCCCTGGTACCCGAGTCCGGCAAAGACCGGGGCGACCCCACGTGGATTTCCCCGGCCCTGACGGCGTCCGAAAAGACGCGGCACGTCGGCAAAACCAACGTCTTCTTTGGCCCTCCACTGGCCATTTTGGCGGACGGGCAAAAGAACACCCTGGAGATCAGTGGCAAGCTCAACCGCACGGCTGAGCGCTACCTGGAAATCTTGAAGCGCCACGGCCTGGAACTCAGCGAGCCCGAGCGCAGTTGCCTGGCACACATCTGCCACATCGGCTTCATGTCGCCACTGGAGATTGAAGAACTGCCCTTTGAGGTCACCATGACCAAGTTTGAATGCGAGGGATTGGACAAAAGCGCATTGGCAACGAAGCTGGAAGCCCTCTGCTTCGCCGACCTGGTGGCCATCGTCGAGTCACTGGGTTTTTGAGTACCGATTGACCGAGACAGGACACAAGCAATGCCGAATCGCGTGCAATGGAATCCGGGCTACAGCATGGGGAACGAACTCCTGGACAGCCAGCACCGGAATTTGCTGGAACAGTGCAACACCCTGGCGGACTGCATTGCCGACGCTGGCCCGGAAAGCGACCTGAAATTTAACGACACCTTTGCTGCATTGATGGCCCAGGCACGCGAACACTTCGCTGCCGAAGAGGCGCTGCTCACCGAGTGCGGGTACCCGATGCTGGAAGAGCACCAGAACGAGCATGACGAGTTTGACTACCTGGCCAACGAGATCATCACGACGGAGAACTTTGAGCAGGTAGAGCTCCAACGGTTCGTGGCCCTCTGGTGGATCGGGCATATCGTGGGCTCCGGCAAAAAGTATCGAGCCTTTCTGGAAAAGCGGTCGAACGCCTAGCGACTGGGGTTGCCGCGCCCGATGGCGTCGACCAACTCGCCAGCAATACGCTGCCAGATATTCCTGCCATCTGTTTTTTTGCGAGACGGATCAGCAGCGTCGGCCTGCATTTCAGCCAGGTCGGACGCCCAGATCGCCTTCATGTCCTCGGGCAGAATGTTGCCGTCCGGCAGAAAGCAACAGCCGTAGTTGTCGTCAAACACCACCAGCCCCAGCGCTGCGGCCGCTTCCACTGCGTAGGCAATTTGCTGCGTGCATTCCCTGGTGGGCAGCCGCAGGCAGAACGCAGCGAACTTGCTTTCGGCGATGGTCACACGCGGATCTGCGCCCCAGAAAGCTTCCAGCGCGCCAGCGCTGATTGCGGGATTCGCCGCAAATTTTTGAACCAGCGCATTGCCGAATTCGGTGAGCGTGAAATTCCTGCCATCAGCCAATTCGCTAAGCCTCTCCTTGGTGTCGTAGGCCTCGGCATCGGAGGACGGTAGTGGAGCATGTCTGGTGGGGTCCCAGATGTAGAGGTCGTAACTCAAGGTGTTGCTCCGATCCTGGTGGGGGGGGTGGCGCCGACTTGATTGTGACCCACTTGCTGGGACCAATGGACGTGTGTGCCGCTGAATGAGCTCTGTCGAGGACAGTCGTCTAGAACGGGCGTTTAGGCCTCACGTATGGTTCGCCAGAAATTCGAGTGTTCGCGCCGATCGAATATTGACCCACGGCCAGTTTTCGGTCGGCGTCAACAATCAACCGAGCGTGTTCCAAAAGCTACCGTTTACCAGAACAACCACTTTCTTCGCCCAGCGACCGGCGATCTTCGGATTGCCGCGACGGTATCAAAATTCGGCAAAACGACTGCCTACGCCGAGGTCTCCGTTACGCTTGCCGAGGGTGGCGAGCTGGTTGCGCGTGCAGCAACAGAGTGGGCGTTTTAGCGCCGCTATTGCTGGCAAGGTCAAGACCTGAGTGAACAACTTCGCCCAAGACATTTGCAAATCTTGGTGGGCGTAATTGTGCAAGCAGAGGCACAAGGTGATGTGGTTCTGGCAGCACGCGGTCCCATTTCGTAAACTAGCAAACAAAAGCGGTCATCCACCTATGAAATTTATCGACCTGGACACCTGGCGGGCCGGCGGCAGCCACTTCACCTGGCGGAACAATTCCATCTATTACCGTAACGAGGGCAAGTCCGGAGGCGATACGCTATTGCTGATCCACGGCTTTCCCACAGCCTCCTGGGATTGGCACCCCATTTGGCCGGCCTTGGCTCATCGCTTTCACCTGCTCACACTGGACATGCTGGGCTTTGGGTTTTCCGCTAAACCCCGCGATTTCCCATACTCCATCATGGCCCAGGCCGATCTTTTTGAAGCCCTGCTGGCCAAGGCGGGGGTGCAGCACTACCGCATTCTTGCCCATGACTACGGCGACACCGTGGCCCAGGAACTCTTGGCCCGCAATGGCCAACGCAACCAAGGCGGGCCGGAATTGAAGGCCATCTGCTTTCTCAATGGTGGTCTCTTCCCGGAAACCCACCGGCCGTTGTTTCTACAAAAAGTCCTGGCCTCACCCCTAGGGCCGCTCTTGGCCAAGCTCACCACATACGCCAAATTCAAAGCCAATTTCGAGCGCATCTGCGCCAAACCCCTAGCCGAAGCCGAATTGGCCGGAATGTGGGCGTTGCTGAACGAAAACAGCGGTCGAGCCGTGATGCCCGAACTTATCCGCTACATGGCCGAGCGCCGCACCAACCGTGCGCGCTGGGTGGGCGCCTTGCAAACCACCCAACTCCCGCTGCAACTCATTGACGGCGTTGACGACCCCATCTCCGGCAGCCACCTGGTGGCCCGTTTCCGAGAGCTGGTGCCACAAGGACGCGTGTTGGAATTGCCCGGCGTGGGGCATTACCCGCATGTGGAAGCGCCAGAAGCGGTGTTGGCGGGGGTGTTGGATTTTTTTGGGGAATAGGGGATGGTTGGTCGGTGTCGGGCGGGGGCGCGGAGGGTGCCAGTAGGCTATGCCACATAGCTGCCATTCACCAAGACCCGCATTCGCTAAGGTTTGTAGGACGCCCTCCCTTAGCGGTGATCGGAGCGTCATCGGCGCGCCACTGCGGGAGGGCATCCTACAAACCTTAGCGTAAGCCGTCTTAGGAATTTTCTTCGTAGATGACTCTTTGAGGCTGGAAGCGATTGTGGCAGTTTGCAATGTTGTCGATCCATAGCTGAAGATGACGGTCGCCGATATCTGCATGCAGGCCCAACCGGCACCGCGCAAATCGGCCTGCTTAAAAACTGATCAAAGCTACCATACTGGCTTGATGTGGTTTGAAGTTCCGTGAGTACCGCTTTTTCGGTTATGGTGACGCCATGTTGCTCAAACGCAGCCCTCTAGTCGGAAGATCACGCCCATGGACCCCTTTCAAAAACGAACTGCCTTGCGCATTGCGCTGGTCAGCGTTGTTCTCGCTTCGTTGGCCAGTCCGATTGCCTGGATAGTCGCACGGGAAGCCGCCGAAGAAAGCGTAGTGGCGTTGGCCAGCGAGGAATCCGGTCGCTTGTTGCACCGGTTTGACTCCATCGACCTCAGCGGGCCTCCGGCTCAGCAACATGCCAAGGACGCCGCCCATGCGATTGCCGGCGGTTTGTTTGACATCGCTGAAATTTATGATGCCAAAGGCAACAAACTGGCCGAGTCGCTCACCACTGAGGGCGATGCCGTGGAGTCACTTTTGCCACAGCACCGTGCTCCACGCTACACGACTGCGTCTTATGAAAGCTTCAAACCGACACCCGACAAATGGCTGTTGCGCGTGTTCATTCCACTGCGGAACTCCGCCACCGACCACAAAGCGGCGATAACCGGCTACTTCGAGGGGGTGCGAGTCATACCAACTTGGCAACAGGAACAGATATTCAACAACTCGCTGGCCATGGCACTAATGGTAGGTCTAGCGTCGCTGATGTGTGGGGCAGCGCTTTACCCGGTGGTCGTGCATCTCTCGGCAGACAACGCACGCAAGGCTCGCGAGGTGCTGGAGTCGCATATTGCCATGATGGAAGCCATGGGCCGCGCCATCGCCAAACGCGACTCTGACACCGGTGCGCACAACTACCGTGTGGCCTGGATTGCGGCGCGCATTGGTGAGCAACTAAGCATCAAGAACGACGCTATGCAAGCACTCATCGTCGGCAGCTTTTTGCACGATGTGGGAAAAATTGGCATACCCGACGCCATCCTCCTTAAGCCCGGTCGACTTGACGATGCCGAAATGACGATCATGCGTACCCATGTTGCGCAAGGTGAAAATATTGTGGGTGGCATTGATTGGCTGGTGGGCGCTCATGCGGTCGTTGCGGCCCACCATGAAAAGTGGAATGGTGGTGGCTATCCACGTGGGCTTGCGGCACAGGCTATACCCCTGGCGGCCCGCATCTTTGCTGTGGCAGATGTATTTGACGCCCTGTGCTCCAAGCGGCCCTACAAGGAACCCATGGGTTTCGATGCGGCCATGGCGATTCTGGATAAAGACACAGGTAGTCACTTCGACCCCGATGTCATCACCGCCTTTCAGAGCATTGCACGCAAGACATTTGATCGTCTGTCAGACGCCGACGAGGATGAGGCCAGAATGCTTATGGAAGAGCGGGTGCGCGTTCACTTCGGAATGTAAGGTGCCTGCTTGCGCGACAGCGCAGCGCTTGCATACGCATAGCCCCGGTGCGACACACGTGGAAAAGGCGGCTTTGCACATCGGCGCGGTCGCCTTCATTCTCCGCTTCGGCTCAAGCCAGAACGGCATGTGCATTTCATGGTTGGGTATGAGGTCGATGGGTGCTCGAGGCAGGGGTAGGTGACCACTGGACTTCCTGGAAGCGGGCATTCATGGTGACCAACTCCCTCCGCCTCCTTGACTTACGAAAGCTCCGCGTGGGCGACCGCAACGCGTCTGCTGGAGTCATTCACGACCTCAAATCCTATGACTGCTCCCGCGGCATACCTGCCAAATGAAGTTGTCACGGGAGTGCCCGCAATGCGTCTTTTGCAGACCTGCGCAGCCATTGATCATGGAACTGCTGATTTGCTAGATGTTCTGTTCCTGAACCCTGCAATGCAGCAAGGGAAAAAGACATGTTTGAAGTTGGAAACCCGTCTCATCCAAGCGCAAAATTTTAGGCGGGTGCTTTTTTTGGGGGTAGTTGGTTTGATGGCCTTGAAACCCGCATGAATACTGGGGTCGTGGCGGAAGCTGTGA
>CAINUX010000099.1 GCA_903853895.1 uncultured beta proteobacterium
CGCTGGCCAGCTACCTGTTGTTTGAATCCGGCTACACCACCGAGCTGATGGCGCTCGGTTATGCCGATGCGCAGGCCCAGCGCCATGAAGTGTGTGGCTTTTTCGACTGGACCGATCCGCAGGCCGTGTGCCTGCTGGGCGACCGGCCTCAACCGGCCCGGATCGACCGGCGGCAGGACCCGTTACGACTGAGGTAATTCTTCTGCCAGCCCGCAGGATCAGGTGGCTTGGCTGTTCTGCTCCGTGTCCCCCGCCCTTCGGGCTCCTCCTTGACCTGCGCAGAACACCCAAGCCGCCTGATCCCCGTAGCAATCAAAGTTAGTTCAACCGATCAGGCTACCGACTGTTTGGCAAGCATTTGTGCGAAGTCGACAACCAGGCGACGTGAGGGCAACGACAGCTTGCGAAAAGCTTTGCGCAATTCAATCGCTTCTTTGGTGTGGTCCAGAGTTAAATCGCCGTCTTGACTCTGGGCGGTTGCTGGTATTGGTAAACCCTCAGTCTGCGCGCAAATAGCGGTCGCTGAGGTTCCAAGGGCGGCGGCCAGAGCATTCAGCTTGGTGGTGGACAACTGGCGGTCACCGCGTTCGATGCGTGACACATAAGTGGTCCCTACTCCGGCCTCGTGTGCCAACGCCTCCTGAGACCAACCTTTTTCCTCCCGAAGTGAACGAATGACCTGACCAATTTGCATGGGCGAATTGTTGTTTTCATTCGGCCAAATTGGCAAATAACAAAAGCAAATTCGCCTGTCCGGCAATGAGCGATCAAGACCGAAGCCACCCCCTCCATGGCCAAAACTGAAACCATCTCACTTCTGGCGGAGCTTCAAAACCTCAACGCCCCGCAACTGCGCCGCCTGTTGGTAGAACACCTCACCAAACAAAAACTGGGCCTGTATTGGGAGAGCAACGCCATCGCGCGGGACGCGGCGCTCAACGCCAATGTGGTACTGCCGCGCGTGGTGCCGGAATTCAGCCACACGCCCGAGGGCACCACGCACCACCGTAATCTGGTGATTGAGGGGGACAACTTCGATAGTTTGCGGCTCCTGCGCGCCACCCACGCCGGAAAAATCCGGGTGATCTATATAGACCCGCCCTACAACACTGGCAACAAGGACTGGGTCTACAACGACAAGTTCGTTGGTGCAAACGACCGATGGCGGCACAGCCAGTGGCTGGAGTTCTTGTACCAACGCCTGGTGCTTGCACGTGAGCTGTTGACCAGTGACGGCGTGATTCTGGTGTCCATCAACGACGAGAACCGATCGCGGTTGGAGTTGTTGATGGATGAGGTTTTTCCGGGGCGTCGAGTTGGTAGTATGGTTTGGAGAACGAAGGACTCTACGAGCCGTACCGACACGAACTTCAGTGAAGTTCATGAACATATTCTGATCTATGGTGGAGTGGGCTTTGCTTTCAATGGTGCCCCAAAGTCGCAGAAGAAGTACAAGAACCCAGACAACGATCCCCGTGGTCCTTGGAACATTGACCCGCTTACCGTGAATGCTGACCGATTTGAGCGTTCTGGCTTTTTCTATCCCCTCAACAATCCAGTTACTGGAGTTTGGTACCCCTGCGACCCAGATCGCGTGTGGGCATATGCATCCGAGTCGAGGATCAAAAATTTGGATCGAATACGCACAGGTTCTATGGAGTCTTGGATTCAGCAAGAAAAGATTGTGTTTCCGGTTGGTGAACGTGTCGTATGTTGGGAAACGCATGAGGAGTTGCTCGCAGCCATTCGAGCTGGCGATGTTCCACGTACTCCGAAGCGGCAGCGTCCATTGCTCACCGCGGATACCCCGGATTTGAACTTCTGGATTGGTCGTCAAGTAGGCTTTGGGCGCCCCGGCTTCAAAAAACACTGGGAGGAGTTGAACAGTCACGTAAACCCTGTGAGTTCTTGGATTCCTCGTGCGACTGAAGGCGAGGACGAAGACGAAGCAGTGATTGGTGCACCACAGGCCGGTGAAGGAACCGAAGCAATACAGGCCATTTTTGGCACTCGCGCCTTCCAGTACCCCAAGCCTCCTACCTTGATAGCAAATCTTCTGCGGCAAGCCACCAAACCCAACGACACCATCCTGGACTTCTTCGCCGGCAGCGGAACCACCGGCCAAGCCGTCCTCGAACTCAATGCCGAAGACGACGGCAACCGCCGCTTTATCCTGTGCTCCAGCACCGAGGCCACCGCCAAAGAGCCGGACAAAAACCTCTGCCGCGACGTGTGCGCGGAGCGCTTGCGTCGCGTCATGGCCGGCTACGGCGGCAAGCCAGGCTACAGCGTGGCTCAGGGCGGAGAATTTGCGTATCTTCAACTCGACAAAATCGAAGCGGCAGACGTGGCGTTTGAAGCCACCCCAGATCACGCCACCACCCTCATTTCAATGCAAAACACGGCTGTAGCCCCTGTGGAATATGCGCAAGCAGCTATACAAGTAATAGCAAAAAGCGGCGACTGGTTGACCGTTATTTGCCATGCGGCAACGCCAGAGGCACTCGATGCACTGGCCGCGCTGCCCGCTCAGCACGGCCTGGCGCGGCTGGCGGTGTTCTGCCCCCGGCCCAAAGCCCTCGCAGCCCTGTTGGCCGAGCGCGGCGTGGAGGCCAACACCTATTCCATTGCTGACGCCTTGCTCAAAGGGCAGGTGCGCGGCGGCCAAGGAGCCAGCGCATGAACGCGCCTCTGCAAACTATTCCCATGCCAGCACAAAGCAGTGCTGTGCAGCCCGAGCGCTTTCAGAGTGATTTGATCAGCGGCATGACCCGTGCGCTGCTGCGTCAACCCTCGCCGCCGTGCTTGCTGCGTGCGCCCACCGGTTCGGGCAAAACCTTCGTCATCAGCCAGGTGCTGGAGCGGGTGTGTGCACAGCGCGATGTGCTGTGGTTTTGGTTTGTGCCCTTCGTCACGCTGGTGCAGCAAACCGAAGATGCGCTGCGCGCCAATGCCCCCAACCTGGCCCCCTATGGCCTGAACGCAGGCCGCAACCAGGACGCACACCCCAGCATGGTGCTGCTCTCTACCGCGCAGGGTGTGGCCCGCGCGCAATGGCGCACCAAGGGTTATGACGCCGATGGCGATGACGAAACCCGCACATTGGCCGCGTTTGTGGCCCGCGCCCGCGCACGGGGCCTGCAAGTGGGGCTGGTTGTGGATGAGGCGCACATTGCACTGGACAAGGGCACCGAGTTTGGCAAGTTCGCCCATTGGTTGGCCGCCGACTATTTGGTGATGGCCACCGCTACGCCGAAGGACGACCGTTTGAATGAGTTCTTGGTGCAGGCGCGCTTGAACAAAAAATACATTGAGGCGGTGGTGTACAGCCTGGGCAACGCCATGGCGCACATCACCGACCTGCGCCGCACGGTGCTACGCCAGGCGTGGCGGCGCAACCTCAAAATTCAGCAGGCTTTGACTTCGGCGGGCATTTCCCTCACCCCCTTATTGCTGGTGCAGGTTGCCAACGGCGACAAGACCGTGGACGAAGCGGCTGACGACTTGATGCGCCTGTGCGGCGTGCCCGCCGATGCCATTGGCCGCCACAGTGCGGACGAACCCGACCCGGTGCTGATGGCCGCCATTGCCAACGACAGTACCAAGCAGGTGCTGGTGTTCAAACAATCCGCCGGCACGGGCTTTGATGCACCCCG
>CAINUX010000100.1 GCA_903853895.1 uncultured beta proteobacterium
ACCCACAACTTTTTTACGTGTTGTTTGAGTGTTTGAAAAGTTATCGTTCATTTAAAGTGGGTAGGGAAAACGAAATTGATAAGTATGCACAAAACATTATCTAAATAATAGGTAATGCATTTTTTGACATCAACATGCTGAGCTCAACATGGCCGCATGCTGGCACCGTAACCGCTTTATAGATGGCTTTGAAGCAAGTTATCTCGTCATTCGTTTTTCATCACAGAATTATGCACTGCGGGCCAGCAGGCCGCCATCGACCAGGATTTCGGTTCCAGTCAAGTATTTGGCTTCGTCCGAAGCAAGAAAGACAGCCGCGTAGGCAATGTCCCAGGCATCCCCCCTGCGGCCCAGAGGTACGCGCACTTTCGCCTCGGTGCGCAGCGCGGCCAGATTGTGCCTTCCTTCCTGCTTCGCCACGCGATGCTCAAGCAAGGGCGCATCAATCAGTCCGGGAATAATGGTATTGCAGCGTATCCCCAGCGGACCGTAGCGCACCGCAAGCTGACGTGTGAACTGCACAAGTCCGGCCTTGGCTGCCGAGTAGCCGACATGATCATGCCCCAGATGGCGCAAACCGCCGACCGAGCCGACGTTGGTGATAACGCCAGCCCCCTGCTGCTTCATCACTGGCAACACCGCCTTGCAACCGATAAAGGCGCTGGTCAGATTCAGATCTAGCTGCAAACGGAACTCCTCCACCGTCATTTCTTCCGGGCCGCCTGGCAAGGATCCGCCAACATTGTTATGCAGAATGTCGACACGCCCAAAAACCTCCTGGCATTGCTCGACCATGGCGCTGACTGCGCCGAAATCGGTGACGTCGAGCTCCGCGACTTCGCAGATGCCTTGCTCCAGTCGGATGGTCGCCGCAGTGGCTTCGGCGGCGGCGCGATCGAAATCGACAAGCATGACCCTCGCGCCTTCGCGCGCAAAAAGCACAGCGGTAGCGCGGCCGTTTCCCCAGCCCGGACCGACCGACCCGGCGCCACTGACGATGGCTACTTTCCCCTCTAAACGCTTGGTCATTTTTCGCTGCCCCTTTGATGCTTCACTTCAAATTATGGCACGTTGGCTTTGCTAGCGACTCGTCGATCGCGCTCGCACCATTTTTAGATTGTGCTCGTACAATTGCGTCTCGATCACCTGCAAATAAACCCAAGGGGACACATGAAAACAAATCGACGACAGGCACTGACCGACATCGGCTCTTTACTCGTATGTGCTATGGGCGGCGAGGTGTATGCCGACACGTATCCCAGCCGCACCATCCGGGTGATCGTCCCACGCGCACCAGGTGGCGGCTCCGATATCATTGCACGCCTACTCTCGCAGGGCATGCAGCAAAAATCCGGACAGTCTTTCATCGTCGAGAATCGGCCCGACGCCTCGGCCGTGGTTGGCGCTGTGCAGGTGGCGAACGCCACGCCCGATGGCTATACGGTGTTTCTCTCCGACAACGCCTTCTACCAGAATCCAGCGGTGATGCGTAAACTGCCCTACGACACACTGAAGGATTTTTCCAGTGTGACCATGCTGGCGCAGGGGCCAGTGATACTGGTGACGCATCCAAGCGTACCCGCAACAGATTTAAACACACTGGTGCAATACGCCAAGGCGAATCCAGGCAAGCTCACTTATGGTTCCGGCGGAATAGGCGCTTCTACACACCTGGCTGGCGTGCTGTTAAATAAAGCTGCGGGCATCGATACCGTTCATGTGCCGTTCCGCTCCTCGGGTCCGGCACTCGATGCTCTGCTGGGCGGACATATTTCGATGCAATTCGGAGGTATCAGTTCAGCGCGGCCACAAATAGAAAGTGGCAAAATCCGGGCGATCGCAGTCACAGGTAGGCGGCGCGACCCGTCCATGCCCAATGTACCGACGTTCGAGGAATCAGGATTGAAAGGGGTCGACATGACCAGCATCTGGGGCATCCATGCGCCCGCCGGCACCCCGCTCGCAGTAAGGCGCAGACTGCGAGAACTCTTGGTCGAAGTGATGCGCACGCCCGAAGTTACAAAGCGGATGAATGATCAGGGTTACGACATCATTGGCACCACGCCGGAGGAGCATGATGCCGAAACACGGCGCCTAGTTAGCTTTTGGCTTGACTTAGGAACTAGGGTAAATCTCAGCCCAGACTGATTTTTAGAATAATTTATTTCGTCGCCATTTTTTCGGGTGGTCCAGGGGAAAGGCGAGCCCGCTCGCATCCAAACCCAAATTCACCAACAGCTTGGCTTGCTCGATGGCACAACTATAGCCCTCGAGCACCGGCACCTCCCAACCCATCGCGGTGAGACGCTGCAGCAGCAGAGGCCTCATCCAGTAAGCTGCAGAGCATCCGAGCATCAGCACTTCGGCGCCGTCCTCCTCGATTGCAATCAGTGATTGTTCCACCGCCGCCTCGAGCATCTCGGAACGCTCTCCGCGTTCGGCCTTTTGTTTTTGCTCGTGTATCGGCCGATCGTCGGTGTACGGCGGACGAGGTAGCGGGAAATCTATGTTGCGGATTGAGGCACAGTGCCCGGCAAAGCGGTACTGCACCACCAGATCCTGCATGCGCATGTTGTGCGATTCGCCGATGTCAATAATACTGAACTTGTTGCCAAGCTGGGTGGCAACGTGCATCTGCGCATGCGCGCAGGAGGTCACTGGTATGCCGTATCGACGGCCTATTTCGCGCGACTCGGCATATCCCGGATCACCACCGCCGAGGAGCACAATGGCATTGTGCTTGCCGCTCTCGCAGGCAGCGCGAACAACGGGCAGACGGTTGGCTCCTACCAGACAGAACTCTTCGCGCGTTTCTACGGGCCAGTCGCCATGTGTCGCAGGCGCTCCAGGATCCACATCCCAGTCCACATCCCGTAGCAAGTGAGCGTAATCGCCGTAGTTCATCAACATGCCTTCCTTGTTGCCCTGCATCTGCCGCATCTGAAAGCGTGTGCCTGGGGGCAAGCGGAAAGCTGGAATCAACAGGAAACGGTATTTTTGCTGTGCTTCAGACATCTTGGATCACCTTAAGGTTTCTGGTAAGGTTTGAAAAACTTTAACTTGAGTCGCAAAGGTTGCAACGCGACTGATCTACATCTGCACTTTGCTCTTAAGCGCTTTGGCCGGCTAGGCTCACGCCACCAACCATCTCAGCCGAAGCATACAGTGATCGTCTTGCGGTCTAGCGTCCGCCTGTCACATGGAGGGTCACTCCAGTGATGTAGCTCGCCTCGTCAGAGGCGAGAAAGAGCACGGCGTTTGCGACCTCGTTTGGCTGACCAAGTCGGCGCAGCGGCGTCATGTTGTTTGGGCTGAATTCGACCGTCTCGTTTAGCTTGCGCAGCGCCGGCCCCCCGCTCTCGGTCTCGATTGGACCAGGGGCCACAGCGTTAACGTTGATGCAGTGTTCGGCGAGTTCGAGAGACACGTCGCGGATGAAACCGTGCACGCCGGCTTTGGTTGTCGAATATGCGGAGCCGCCCAGATAGTAGGCGGTCCATGGCGTGCCCTCTCGCGCGCCGGAGGAAAGGCAGACGATGCGACCCGAGCGTCTCTTGATCATATGGGGCACTGCGGCGCGCGTGCAAAGGAATGTACTGCGCAGGTTGAGGCGCATAACAAAATCCCAGTCCTCAACTTTCATTTCCCAAATCTTCGCGCGCTTACCGACACCGCCTAGGTTGTTGACGAGAATGTCAATGTGGCCGTACCTCTCTAACGCATCGTCGATGAGGCGGTTAGCCACTGCCTCTTCAGTGAGGTCCCCGGCCAGCCCGAACGCCTGGCCACCCTTGGCGATGATGTCCGCAACGGTCCGGTCCAACCCCGCGCCGTCGATATCGCCGAGCGCCATAAGGGCCCCCTCCTCTGCAAGGCGCAAAGCAATCGCACGCCCAAGTCCCTGAGCGGCACCTGTCACAACTGCAACCTGATCCTGTACGCGACCCATCTGAGGCTCCTTAGTTTGTAAGCAATACGTTTGGCTTGGCGACCAGGCCTGCTCATTCAGCCCGTCGTCCACTCGGTGCAAATTGAGGAAGACTTTTGATTCGTTCGCGTTGCTGAAAGTGTAAGCATGACTATCAGTACGCAAAATAGGGGAAACCCGAAAAATCCGTTGAGTGTCCAATTCCACTTGCCGATATGACGGGCTGTGAAGTCGAACCACTTCTGAATTAACTCTCGCCCTTTCATGAATCAATCGGCTCTTACATCAACTGTTCATCACCAGCTGAGTCTGGGTAACCACAGCACACAGTTTCCCTTGGTCATTTTTTATCATGGTTTGCCAAACCATTGTTGTTCTACCTCTGTGCAAGGCAACACTCTCACCCACAACAACTGTTCCCACTTTAGCCCCAGCTATGAATTTGGTACTTGAGTCTGTTGTGGTAGTTCTTTGACCAGCACTTAAATTAAGTATGGTTCCAACTGCGCCCAGAGTATCGGCAAAAGCCATGTATGCACCACCATGCATGATTCCACCAGCAATACATAAATCAGGACGAACATTAAGCTCAGCAACTACTCTGTCTAATTCAAGTACTTTAAATTCGATACCCAATAGCCCCGGGAAAAAAGGCGCAATATGATTTTGCATTGCAGCTACATCAATCACATTGTTTCCTTATTTGTAAAAATGGCAGCTCCAGAGATCAGGGTTTAAAGCTCTGGGTCAAAGCGGGGACAGTGGGTAGACCTCGCGCCCCAGTCGCTTGAAATTGAGCTGACTGTAGTCGGAGGTGCAGACACCTTCGCCTGCACACTCGACCACCTCGCCGGCGATGTCGCCCAGGCCGGCACGCCAGTGCACACGGCTTTTGAGCATCAGGTAGCTGATCTGAGACGGGTCTATATCAAGGGTCGCGAAGCACGCGGGGTCGCTGGGTTCTACCTGTTTCGATATCACAACGATCTGCACCCCTGCTGAGCGGAAAACTGCAGTCTGCCCCATGTCGATAGTCTCGCCCTGAGCCATTCGGCCCGTATTGAGGAAACGACCCGCAACCAACTTTTCCACGACGCCGGTCACTTCACGCGGCTTGCCCTTAAGGCCAAGGTCTGGCATGTCAAGCTTGCCACCCAGCAGCAGTGTCAGGGTTGCCCCCACCCCTGCAACGCTCATGAGTTCCACCGCGCTGGGATCGTAGATTGCGAAAGCCACCACATCTTCGAGTCCTGCATCCAGGATCGCGCCCAGCACCGCCATGGTATCCATGGTGCCGCCAGACGAACAGTTATCGTAATGGTCAAGTATCACAACGGGACCGACCGATGCCCTGGCGAGTTCACCGGCACGGGCCATCGACTTGACCAAGGGCTCCACCTCGTAGACCCATTGGGCGCGTGTATTCCATGCCATGCCCAACAACTCTTCGCAGCAGGCCTGCGCCAGTTCTGCATCACCGTCAGTAACTACTACGGCGGACAAACCAGCACAGGGCACGTCGGCATGAGGAAAGCCAACGAACAGACTGGCCGAAAGGACTCCCTGTGATTCCATTTCGCGAGCGCGAGCCTGAATTTCTCGGTTAGGAGAGTCAAGCGAGGACTGGCGCATGACATGTGCAAGCATGGGCCGAAAGCCGTAGGCCATGGCTGGTTGCGCCCTGCCTTGCAGCATTGCCATGATCGGCCGTCCCGCACGCAGTCCGGTTTCGTACATATCGACGTGGGGGTAGGTCTGATAGCCCGCTACGCATGTCGACAGCATGCAGATAGCGACCGAAAGATTACAGTGCATGTCCAGCGCCACACCAATCAGGACATCAGGCGCGACCACTCGGATGCGTCGCAGCAGTTCGCCTTCGGCATCGTCGTAAGAATCAGTCACCATCGCACCGTGCAGGTCGAGCAGGATCGCGTCGCAACCGTTAGCCACTGCGTCTACGATGCGAAGGGCAATGTATTCGAATGCATCATCATCGACGCGGCCGCTTGGGAAAGCCGATGCGGCTATGGGCAACACGAAGGGAACCCCGGCTTTATCGGCGAGTTCGATGAAAGCGCCTAGGGCGGAGCCCGTCTTCCTCGCAGCAGCTATAGCGGCAGCGCCTTCGCGGGGGCGACCGGCCCCTCGCGAAAACCGGTCGATCGTGGCGCGCACTGGCGAAAATGTGTTTGTCTCGTGCTTCATCTGCGCGATAACGAGTCTTGGCCTGACCATAGTTAAGTGTTACGGCCTAAAAAGTCGAGCAGATCATCTACGCATTGGGTGGCATAGCCATCGCAAACATTGTGGGCGCCTGTGTCGTAGTAGATAAGTTCTGATCCGGAAATATTTTTTTTCATGTCCGCGTAGGCCGACGCATGCCCGATCTTTTCCTTGCCGGCAGCAACGATTAACGTGGGGGCTTTTATCCTGATGAGTTCATTTAGAAAATCGTGCGTCGTCATATGTGTCACGAATCGCCCGATAAAAGCAAGGTCGTTGGAGCTTGCCTGCTCAATAAACCACTTGACCAGTTCCGGGTCAGCCTTTTCATCGAACCGTTCCTCGATGGTGGTCGTCAAGAAGTTTTTGAACCCCATCTCCTGGATCTTAGGTAACCAGGTGAGTGCATGACTTTGCTTGAGCCCGGGCGTAGAGCCGAACAACGCTAGCGTCTTGACCCGTTCCGGGTGGTGAATCGCCAGCTGCTGAGAGACGTAACCGCCAGCTGAATTACCGACGATATGCGCATCTTTCACGCCGACCTGATCGAGCACAGCCACGGCGTCATCGACGAGTTGCGCCAGACTGAACGGTTTGTCTGGGTCAGGAATCTGCGAGCTGCCATGACCGCGCAGGTCCAGTCGGACAACACGGTACTTGCGCGCTAGCCGTGGCACCCACTGAAACCAGCGGGTTGAATTGCCCATGGCCGCATGCAAGAGTAGCAAAGTGTCAGGTTTGCGCCAAGGATCGGTGAAATCATCGACGTAGTACGCATGCTCAAGTCCGTCTGGTGTTGTGAATTTTTTCATATTCAATGCAGGAATGTTGGAGGTTAATCAGGCGGCTTTAAACGGAAATCGTTGGTCGTAGGCGCGTGCAGCGTCTTCCATGGTCACGAACTTCGCACCGCCTTCGGTCAGTGCTGCCAGCAGCTTTTCTAAGACCATCATGCGGTGGCCGCGACCGATTGTGAGTGGATGGAATGTGTATGTCAGAATGCCCCATTTCACACTCTGGCGAAAGTAGATGAATTCATCAAGCCAGTTGCCCAGCACAGAGTTGGCATTCATCAGGCCAGGCATCACATAGCTCTTGGTGCGGATGAATTCGAAGTGCGGGTAGTCGTCGAGACCCCAGCTCACCGGCAATTCAATCAGCTGTGTCTTGGGGCCGAAGACGGCTGGCTTTTGCAACTCGATCACATCATCCTTGCGCACACGGTAGGGCATGTAGTCGTCGCCCATCATGCTGCTTTCGTACAGAAAACCATGCTTGAGCATGAGCTCTACCGAATTGGGGCTCAAGTCCCAGGACGGCGAACGGTAGCCGCGTGCGTTCTGGCCGGTCAACTTGCGAATCTGCTCATTGCCTCGCACCAGGCCGTCCTCTTCTTCTTCAAGCGACATGTCGTTAGGCGGCATGTGCGTCCAGCCATGGTGGCCGATTTCGTGGCCGGCATCAAAGGCCATTTTCGACTGATCGGGATAGGTCTCCAGCGTATGGCCTGGAATGAACCAGGTTGTGGGAACCTTGTATTTGCGCAGCAGCGCCAGGATCCGCGGAACAGCCACCGGACCAAACTCACCGCGAGATATCGGTGTGGGAGACGTCATGCCACGGGATATAAAACCCGACATGGCGTCGAAGTCAAAGGTGATACAAACTAGGTGCTGGTCCATGAAAATTCCTTGTTCTTAACTGTTCCACGAAATGGGACATCATTACTCTACCTGACGCGTAAAAGCCCTGTCACGAATTCACCTCGGACATGCCTCGGCTTCATTCCACCTGTATGCCGCCCTTGTCCACCACTTCGGTCCAAGTCTTAACCATACTGGTCAACTGCTCAGTGTGTTCGGCAGGCGTGTTGGCGATGGGCAGGTACCCCAAGTCTGCTAGCTTTTGTGCATTGACGGGATTCTTCAGCACCTGTGCGAGTGCCTGGCTGACCTGCGTCACCAGATCCTTGGACATGCCTGCTGGCGCATAAACGCCCCAGTAGCTGTCCGCGTCCACTGAAAGACCGTTCTCGACAAATGTTGGCACTTCAGGCATGGCTGGGCTGCGCTGCGCGCCGGTCAGTGCAATGGCACGCAGTCGCCCTGCAGCAACGTGCTGCCGCACGGTGCTGATGCCAGCAAACTGCATGTGAACAGTACCTGCCAGCAAGTCGTTCAAGGCTGGGCTTGTGCCCTTGTAAGGAATGTGCATGATGCTGACCTTGGCCGCCTGCTTCATCAATTCCCCAGCAAGATGCGTGGACGTCCCGGATCCGCCAGACGCGTAATTGAGCGAACCTGGTTTGGACCTGGCCAGCGCCAGCAATTCGCCCAGATTCTTGGCCGGCACGCTGGGATGTACCACCAGGATCACGGGGGCGGACGCCATCATGGTCACACCCTGCAGTGACTTTAATGTATCAAAGGGCATGCGCGCTTTAAACAGGCCCGGGTTCACGAAGATCGCTGAATCGTTCGCCAGAAGTGTGTAACCATCTGGCGCTGACTTCACCACGGCTTCGGTGCCGATCATCGTTGCTCCGCCTGGGCGGTTTTCAATGATGAAGGGCTGACCGAGCACAGTGCCCACCTGCGGCGCAATAGCTCGAATCAGGTTGTCAGTGCCACCGCCGGGGCTATAGGGAATCACCAGCCGGATCGGTCTATCGGGGTATTTTTGCGCGACTGCGATTTCGCAAATCAACGCAAAAGCGATGATGCAAGTGCGACGGGTTAAGCGGCTAATATGGTTCATGTGTGTCCTCAAGGTGAAGTCAAGCAGTATGTATGAAAATCTCGATTGAAGCTTTGACCATTTGAAGATGAAGACCGGCTTTCAATGGGGCTGGCATCGAGACAGAGAACCGCTTTGGCCCTCAATCGGCCTTGATCTTGTATTCCTTTACCAAGCGATCAAACTTGGCTACATCCCTGCGGATCAGTTCGCTAAACTGCTCGGGGGTGGTACTCCAGGGATCGGAACCCCCAGCGATCAACTGCTGTTGGATTTCTGGCATGGCAATGACTTTGACCAAGCTTTCATTGAGCTTCTTAACGATCTCAGGGGCAGTGCCACCCGGGGCAAGGATGCCGTACCAGCTCACAAGTTCGTAGCCAGGCACGCCCGCTTCTTCGATTGTCGGCACGTCCGGCAAGGAGCTGGCGCGCTTCTTGGACGTCACCCCCATGGCGCGCAGTTTGCCACCCTTAACGTGTTCTATCAGGCCGGTCACCGTCGAAGCATACATATCAATCTGGCCGCCGAGCAGGTCGTTGATAGCCGGCGCATCTCCTTTATAGGGCACGTTCATGATCTTGACGTCGGCCATTGCCTTCATTAGTTCAATCGTCATCAATGGCGTGCCGATGCCCGACGAACCAAAGTTGAGCTTGCCCGGATTGGCCTTGGCAAAGTCAAGCAGTTCCTTCAAGTTTTTCGCCGGCAGGCTGGGACGTATCACCAACAGATTCTGGGAAGACACCACCGTCGATATGGGCGCAAAGTCTGTCAGCACGTTGTACGGCAACTTGGAAAAAGCTGGGCCGATGGTCATGTTAGCAGTTCCCATCAACAACGTGTATCCATCCGGAAGCGCCTTTGCCACGTAGTCAAAGCCAATGTTGCCGGATGCGCCAGCTTTGTTCTCAACAACAACAGTCTGCCCCAGCAAAGGGCCGAGCTTGATTGAAATTTGGCGAGCGATCACATCAGTGGCACCGCCCGGGGGGTACGGCACGATAATGCGGATAGGCTTGTTGGGGTACTGGGACTGTGCAAATACCATGGGTGAGATTGCGAACTGCAGGGCAAGCGAGGCTAGAACAAAGATGGATTTCATATCAGGCTCCAGTAGGGACAGGTTGAGATGGAAAGGAAGGGAAAAATTCTGACTCCCGTAACAAACGGCGGGAAATTTTTCCTGATACCGTACGCGGAAGGGATTCGACAAACGCCACGGCACGCGGATACTTGTAAGGGGCAACGACCGTCTTAACATGGACCTGCAACTCCGCTGCAAGCGCCGGGCCCGCCACATGGCCTGGCGCCAGCACAACAAAGGCCTTGACCACTTCACCCCGCTGGGAGTCTGGGCTGGCGGCCACCGCGCATTCGGCAACAGCGGGGTGTAACATCAGCGCGTTTTCAACTTCGGTTGGACCGATGCGGTAGCCCGCTGAACTGATGACGTCGTCGGAGCGGCCCATAAAAAATAGATTGCCCGATGCATCGCGGTAGCCCGCGTCGCCAGTCAAGTGCCAGCGGCCGCGCCGCGGTGAGCTAACGACCTTTCCGTCAACCCAATAGCCTAGCAGCAGCCCAGGGTCTCCCGCATCGAAGACGATTTCACCCTCTTGTCCTACGCCAGCTTCATTTCCAGCTTCGTCGATGATGGCTAGGTGGTTGTTGACCATTGGCTTACCGATCATGCCGTTCAGCGCCGGGCCGTCCGGATCGGTCAAGGTGGCGGTAGGGGTCTCTGTTTGTCCGTAGCCCACCACCAGCGGCGTTCCTGAAAATGCACGCCAGCCTTCGGCAAGTTCCGCCGTCATGGCTTCGCCGGCGGACAGAGTCCAGCGCAGCGCGGGCAGCGGATGGCGGCTGGACTGAGACATGATCTGACGCAGCTCTGTTGCCACTGCTGCGTAGAAGCTTACGCCGAATTTTTCCAAGGTGGCCACACGGTTGGCCACACTCAAAGTATTTTCGACGATCAGTGCGGTGGCGCCATGCATCCAAGGGCCGAAGACAAGGCAACTGCCGGCACGAGTCCAACCGGTGTCACTGCTCGTCCAGATCAAGTCGCCCGCACGCATGCCGAGTTGGTGCCAAGGTTGCCAGCCTCGCACGAACACGCCGCGCGCGGCATGTGCAACGGCCTTTGGCAGGCCGGAAGAGCCTGAAGTGAAATACATCAGGGCGGGCGTTTCAGCCTGCATCGGAGCGAACGAGGGTGCATCGACATTCGCATCGAGCAACGCTTCTAAGTCAGCCCACCCTGCAACCGATGAAGCACCGCTCACGGCACGAAACACAAGAATGTCAGTCACTTCATCAAACAAGTTGACAAAGGCCGCGCCTGAAATTGCACCGCACGCGCCGCACTGCTTGGCCCGGTAGGAAAGTTCCAGCGCCGTGACCTGTGTCACGCAAGGCACGGGGACAACGCCGATGTGCATGCATGCCGTCATGGCGATCTGAAACACAGGCGTGCGCGGAAGGAACAGTATGACGCGGTCACCCTGCTCCAGTCCTGCAGCCAGCATCGCAGCCGCCAAGCGGCCTGAGGCTCGCACCACGTCGGCATAAGTCCAGTGTTCGACACGCCCATCAGCGCGTACGCCAATGCTTGCCAGCGCTCCCGGTGTCAAAATTGCCTGACGCTCGACCACATCCTTCGCAAAGTTGAATTGCACTGGCGCCATGCCGGCCGGAAGCTCCATGAATGTTCCTTGCTATTGAATAACCAACTGCTATGATATACATGTGTTCCACCATTTGGAACAGATATTTTTTAATGCCTTTTTAAAAATCGGAGAAGTTCTTGAAAACCAGGACCGCGGGATCGAACACAAGGCCCCTGCGCATGGAAGGAAGAGTTGCACTGATTGTCGGAGCCGGCACTGGCATCGGTGAAGCCTCGGCCCGGGCTTTCTCTCGCGAAGGATGCAGCGTGGCAGTTGCTGACATACGTGCCGATGCAGCACGCGAAGTCGCGGCCTCCATCGTGGCTGCAGGAGGCAATGCGTTTGGCTTTGCCATTGACGTCACATCAGACGATAGCGTGAGCGACACGATGGCCTGCGTAGTTCAGAAGTTCGGAAAACTAGACACACTTTTTAATTGCGCGGGTGGCTCCCTGCCGCTTGACGCACCGGTGACCGACGTGGACCTGTCTGTCTGGGATCTCACAATGACGCTCGACGTAAGAGGCACCATGCTGGCCTGCCGTCATGCCGTGCCACATATAGTCGCCGCAGGCGGTGGCACCGTGGTCAACATGTCTTCTGGTGCGGCACTTCGAGGGTCAAGCAATGCGCACGTCTATACGGCGGCCAAGGGGGCCATCGTATCGCTCACGCGCGCGCTAGCCGGCACCTATGCAAAGAACAACATCCGCGTGAACGCCATTTGCTCCGGACGTATCAATACCGAGCGCATCCGACAGACTTATGGCATCCCCGGCAAGCCAGGTTCTGCAGTCGATGCCATGAACATCGACCAGCAGATCAAGGCCTACCCTTACTGGTTCGGCGAACCTGATGACATTGCTGCAATCGCTCTGTTCCTGTCAAGCATGGAGTCGCGAATGATCACCGGCGCATCGATCCCTGCCGACGGCGGCCGTTCAGCATACTGAGACACACGATGAACAACGATTCCATACTGTGGTTTGAAGACGTCTGTGAAGGCGACACTTTTCTTTCGCCGGGACGCACAGTGACCGAAGCGGACATCGTCAACTTCGCCGGACTATCGGGCGACTTCCATTCGCTTCACATGGATGCAACCTATGCTGCATCGACGCCGAACGGGCAACGCATTGCGCACGGAATGCTGATCGTGGCCATGAGCGCGGGTCTGGTGGCCAAGCTGCCCTTCATGCGCTTAATCGAACAAGCCACTCTGGGGCTGTCGGGGATAGAATGCCGCTTCCTCAAACCGGTCTTTATAGGCGACACCGTGCAGGTGCGACTGGAAGTCGCACAAAAAACGGCCAGTCGTAAACCCGGCCGTGGCACCGTCGTTGTCCGCCGCGTGATAGTCAACCAAAACGGCGACACCGTCATCGAAGGTAACTGGAAACTCGTACTGAGAATGCGCCCTGACGGGGTCTGAAAGACCAACATGAGAACCATCACGCGAGGCGATGAACGCGCCAGGATCAGGGCCAGCTTCAGCCGTTATTTCACAGCCCTGTACACACCTTTTCGACCCGACGGGGAGATCGACGAACCCGCGCTGCGCCGTAATGTCGAAATCACACTCGGCCTGCCTGGCGTTGGTGGCCTGTCACTCAATTCTGTGCATCAGGAGTTCTGGACCCTGACCGGTGACGAGCGCAAGCGCCTAACCGACGTGGTGCTGGAAACTGTCAACGGCCGAAAGCCCGTGATTGTTGGCGTGTCCGATCCGAGCGCTAAGAACGTCGTGGATTTTGCGCGTCATGCGCAGGCAGCCGGTGCATCAGCCATCATGGTCTGGCCGCCCTACTATGGCATCAAGACGGCGCATGGCATCAAGGACTTTTATGAGTATGTAGCGGGCCGAGTGAACATCGGCATGTTCGTCTACAGCACCACCCTGTCCGAACTGGGCTTTTATCTGACGCCTGAAATGGTGGCTTCGCTGCTGGACATCGAAACCCTGTGCGGCGTGCATAGCTCCACTATGAATTTCGCGTCCTATGCATCCATGATGGAAAAAGTGGGCGACCGCATTTGCGTCTCGACTTCTCTGGAAGAGTATTTTCTGTTCGGCAAGCTATGCTTTCCAAAGATTACTCCCGACTTCATGATGGGATCGTCGCGTCCGCTTCTAACGCAAAGCCATGCACTGCCTCGCTGCGGAGAATTTGTTGAAGCCACGCTAGCGGGCGATTTCGCACTTGCAAGCACCAAGCTTCGCCAAATCGTCAACATTGCCGATAAAGTTCAAAGCCGCTTCTTTGCAGCTGGCTACCACCATGTGGCGCTGTTCAAGCAACTTTCGACACACCTGGGACTGGTAGGCGGTCCGGTCAGGCCGCCTATGAGTCCGCCTATGCAGTCGGACCTGGACGAATGTTTGGCCATTATGAAGGAGGCAGGGCTGGGCGTCTGAATCAATTACCCCGGCGAGTCTTAGAAGCGTAACGGGGATGGATCCCTACTTCCTTGAAAAAGCGCTCAGCGCCAGGGTGCAGTGGGGCCGTCAGACCGTCCAGCACAAAGTCCGCATCCAGCCGGTTGTAGATCCCCGATAATTGGGCAAGTTTGTCGCGCTTTTCATAAATGGTTCGCGTGAATTCATAGACTTCTTGTTCGGGCCGGTCGGCTCGGCACACCAGCGCCGTGGGCACGGCTAAGGTTACTGCATCGGATCCCAGCCAGCGCGGAAATGCCGTCTTCGGCAACAAGCCCCTGCGATAGCCTGGATTCAACCTCACCATTGCATCAATCATCTTCTTTTCAAGCGGGAGCAGTTGCGACGCAGTCGATATTTCAAGTTCGCCTAGCAGGGGGTTCGAAAACCCGCTCATCCAAATTAACGCATCGACATTGCCGACTTCAAACTGACGCTTGCCTTCAGGGTAATCAAGGTACAGCACAGCGCCTGACTTACGGCGGGATTTAGCATGCGCCGCAATAGAGGCAGCAGCCAGTATGTCTTCAAAGGCTTCCGCAGAAGAAAAGCCCTGCTCACCCGGAGACACGCGCAACCTCCTAAGGTCGTCTGCATTATGTACATCAATGCCTCCCCGAACGATAACGAAGAAATGCAGTTCAGACAGATGCATCACACAGCGCAGAGCTTCGTGCCGTTTTTTGAAATAGCCACGGCCTTCACGTGCGTCGTGCAAACTAGAGGCCGCGGTCATGGCATAGGCGCCCAGTCCCTTTTGGACATCTTCCATGTTGCGACCGCCGCCACCTAGCGCCGGCGTGATCAACAGCGACGGGCTGTGTTCCCTCAGTAGCGCGCTGATCAGCCCAATCGCATCCTGCCATGTGCCTGCGCTCGCACCACCGAGTAGTTTGGCGCCTAATCGCTTCGAAAGGCGTTGAGCAGTATCTCGCACCAGTTCACCCAGAATTTTTTCCTGCCCTGTTCCCAGTCGGTAGATTGGCACCACAATTCCCAAGCTACCGACCGGCGAGCCGTCTTCATCCTCCACCACGGCCGATATCATCATGGCCGAGCCGACTTCGCCGGCGCGCATCACTGCGTACCCGCTCTCAACCGTTGTACGCAAAGTGTCATTGACGTTGCCCAGCGCTTGGCCATGCAGGCCTTTTAGGACTTTCTTACGGGTTTCAGCCGGCAGCGCGGCCAATATCACCAGACCACAGGCGCTGTCTAACAGCCCCTTGGTGCGTCCAAGCGGCGCGATGTATCGCGATGAGTGGGGCGAGTCGCTTTCCGCAATATAGGCAATGCGATGACCTTCGTCGTCAAAAAGCGCGAGCCAGACGCTTTCACCCGTGCGTTCAGTCAGCTCACGCATCAGCGGCAGTGCGGTCTGGCGCAGGCCATGGCGTTGCATCACTGCTGCAGACAGTCGCGTGAACTCGAAACCAACCTTGTACTTCTGATGGTTCTTGTCAAAACCGACAAAACCCTCTATGCGCAAGCGCGCAAGAAGGCGGTGCACCGTACTGGGCGGCAGGCTGAGCTCTGCCCCCAGTTCCCGCACCCCCCATTCGTCTTGACCGTCCACGAAAGAGCGCAGCGAGGCCAAGGCCTTCGCAACCGAGGCTACAGGTTCGGCAGCAGCAGGTTTTTTTTTCAACATCTCAGTCTAGCTTACCCCAATCTTGGGCGAGCCCTGTTCCAGCTTGCATGCCCATTAGAATATTTATTGACAGAAAATCAGCGGCTGCCAACACCAGACTTGGCGATTGGAGGTACTATCAATCCGAGGATATTTCAAATTTTGTGAGCGCCATGACTACAGACTCCTCTACACCCGAAGCAGCAGCAGGATGCCCCTTCCACACTGTGCCCATGCACAAGTTTCCCCTACCGCGCATTCACCCCATGGATCCGCCGCAGCAATACCGCGAAGCTGAAGTCCAATGTCCGATCCACAAGGTAGAACAATGGAATGGTAAGCAGGCTTGGTTCTTCACGCGCTACGACGACATCCGATCACTCCTGACGAACCCACGCACCAGTGCCGACGCCAGCCACCCTAACTACCCGGCCCAGAACGCGGCCCTTGCGATCGTACGCAAAGATTATCAGGTGTTTGCCCAGATGGACCCACCCGAACACACTTCCGAGCGGCGGCTTGTCGCCGGCGACTTTTCGGTGCAACGAATCGAACTCATGCGGCCCAAAATCCAGGCCCTGGTCGACAGGCGGATTGAGGCCATCTTGTCCAAACCGAAGAAAGCCGACCTGATCGCCGACTTTGCCGGCCCAGTCCCGTGCGGCGTTATCTGCACTTTGCTGGGCGTGCCCGAAACAGATCATTCGCTCATACAAAGCTGGGCTCGGGAAATTTCTTCGCTCAATACCTCGAGTGAAACAGCCGCGGTAATGATCAAAGATTTCTGCGACAACTATCTGACCAACTTGGTGCGCAAGAAAAATGCAGCACCAGAGGACGACCTACTGAGCCGGCTGATCGTCCAACAGATGCGTACCGGCCACATCTCTGAACTCAAGGTAGTAAGTTTGGCACGCCTTTTCCTGACGGCAGGCCACGAATCGTCCAGCGACACCTTAGGACTAGGACTGGCCGCGTTGTTGTACAACCAGGACCAGTTGGCCCTGCTGCGCGACAACCCGGCTCTGATCAAAGGTGCGGTCGAAGAGATCCTGCGTTACACCGACGTCACACATTCCGGCCGACTGCGTACAGCGCGCGAAGACATCGAAATAGGAGGCGTGACCGTACGCAAGGACGATGCGATCATCATGCACCAGCCGACGGCTAATCGCGACCCGGCACTGTTCCCCAACCCTAACCAATTCGACATCTGCCGCCCGCCGCGACCGCACCTGACTTTTGGAACTGGAATCCACAGCTGCATCGGCCAACCACTTGCACGCATGGAGTTGCAGATCGCCATAGGCAGCCTGATTCAGCGCATTCCCACATTGCGACCGACGCAGGCACTGGAGGCGCTGCATTTTCACCACCGGCTTGCAATCTACGGGCTGGAATCCCTGCCGGTCACTTGGTAGC
>CAINUX010000101.1 GCA_903853895.1 uncultured beta proteobacterium
CACTCGCCCGAGCGGGTCAGAGCGTTCGAGCGCGCGGCCGAGTTGTTGACCGCGCCCAGCGCGCTGATGCACCTGACCATTGAGGAGGCACGGGTGGTGGTGGGGTATATGACGCCGGAATTCATCCCAAACAACACCACCTTCATCCGCGAGGGCGATGCCGCCGACGAGGGGTTCATGGCCTTGCTGCTGGAAGGCGAGGTGGTGGTGGAGAGTGTCACCGTCAGCCGCACCGAGCCGCTCACTATCGGGGTGCTGGCACCGGGCAGCCTGGTGGGTGAAGTGGGTCTGGTCGACCGCGAGCCGCGTTCGGCCTCCTGCACCACCAGCGCCGATTCGCTGTTCGCGATCCTGACACGCGAATCATTCGAGTGCCTGATCAACGCGGAGCCCCGCATTGGCTCCAAGCTATTGCTGGCCATTGCGGCACGGCTGGCCGAACGTCTGCGTGACAACGCCCGCAAGTTGCGCCTGTACGCCAAGCTGGCCAAGGCCATGCAGATGGAGATTGACCACCTGCTGGTGCCTCGGATCTAAACAATTGGTACCCCCACGCTCAACCGCTACCAAGCCGTTCGCTTAATCTGTTGAAAAATTTTCAGGCGATGGGACTTTGGTACATCGGCTCGCTAACGTCTACGACCAAGAAGCCTGTGTCTGCGGCAGTGCTTTGCCCGGATCAAAAACCTCTAACTTATCTGACGAAGACAGCATTTGGCTAAATATCACAAGGTTGGTTCCGCCCTTTGCCAGACGTGATGGAAACAGAATGCCTTTCGCTCCAGAAGCAATTACCACATCTCCAATGACCCAACTCGGCGGCTCAATGCGCTGGTTAAACCAGAGTTCCCGCCAGTCACAGTAGAAGTCCTCCCAAATAGGTTCCCATTTGGAGGCGCTGTATCCGAGAGTGAAATCAACCACTGGGCCTACCGTTAATTGGTAGCTGGTCAATGTACCGGGTGGAAGAATCGTTGATACCTGCTGGTACTCGTGAATGGCTGTAGCAGTTTCCATAGCGAGATAAAGCGCCTCAACCCCCTGGCGGTTTGCTCGCCCGCCATGTTTGCCAGCACCCGCTCCACTGGTTGGCGCTACAGACCAACGCGGCACATGCATCCGGTACGCCGTGGCATCGGTCAGCGCGGTCAACTTCATCCTGCGGCACCTGTTTCAAGTGAACTTACATACCGCAGTACATCTTCGGTACGCCCTTCAGTTACCAACTGCTCTGCGGTTTTGTAGCCAAATGGCGGCAATGGCTCGTTGCGGTACCAAAAAATGGCACGGCCAACATCGCCTGACAGATCATGGGCAGCTCGCATTACGCGCAAGGCCTCACGCAAAAATTTCTGGACGCTCTCCGAAGCCGGAGCACGACTGATAGTGTTTCGGTGAACGTGGGCCTGGGTGGCAAGCGTCTGGACATCGATGCTCAGCACGTCGCCAAATCGCTTGGGCGAAAGAGTGGATGCCCCCGCGTCCTGGTCACGTAGGAAATCAATAAAGCCATCAAAGCCGTGGCTCAACGCAGGGGAAAATTGAAGAGTGGGTGTTTGCATGTATTGGCTCCTGACGAATAGGAGTGCACTAATTATGCATCTTTGGCGCACCTTATACGCACTTTAATTTTATCCTAGCCGACTGAAGCAGTCCCACAGCATTCAGAGCTTGCGATCCCTTAGGACCCCCAATGAGTACAGACAAGCCATGAATTTGCGAAAGGCCCTATGTCGCAAGCCGCCGTTTTTCAACAGATTAAGCGAACGGCCCGGTCAGATCCGGGCTTTTTGCAAGCGAGAATCGCCCGGCTTAACGTGCGTTGGCTGGCGTTACCTGCAACAGGCGCGTCACGTCTTTGTCGTTGGGCAAGGCGTAGTCATAGGCGCGGATGATGCGGCTGTCTTCGGTGCGCACAAACTTCAAGCTGACATAGGTAAAGTTGGCAGCGACCGAGTAAGTTCCCACCAGAACCATGTTGGCGTTGTGGCTGCGGGCAATGTCCTTGATCTCGCGGGACAGCAGCAGTTCACCCGTTTCTTCGCGGATGAAAACATCGCCGCGCAGCTTCATTTCCTTGACGTTGAAACCAACGGTTGCCAACTGCGACGCGTATTGTTCCGACAGCGTGCGGCCCAGCGGGGCAGAGCGGCGCATGTCATTCACATTGACGACGGTTGCAACCAGCACTGGCATGTCGCCGGTAGGTCCGCGGTCTAATTCGGCAACCAGCTTGTTGGCGGCGTCTTTGTTCAGTGCAACAAATTTGCTTCCAGCGGCTTCCTCATACGTGGGATCGGTGCGAACACCCGATGGCGCACCGCAACCCACCAGCAAAGCGGCTGCAGCGGCAATGGAGAGGATCAGTTTGGCGTTCATGGGCCCACCACCTTCATGACTTGGGGCGCTTTGTACTGCATCAAAGTTGTATCGGCTTCTTCAATGTAGTACACGTCGGTTTTGCGAACGAGGTAACGGCCACCGGTTGCGATGGTGGTCGTCAGGATCAGCTCGGTAGCGGTCGGGCCGCCGGAGCTTTCGCTGGCAATGTAGTCGGCACCCATGGCAGCGGCAAGGCCACCGGCCATTTTGTCGCCCACATTGGGGTTAATGCTCAACCCGTAGGCGGCATAAAGGCCCGCCGTGATCATGGTGAAGCGCCCTGGCAGAAAATTGGGGCGTGGGCTGTTGTGGCGCACCACTTGGGTCTGGTAGCTCACCTCAAGGGCCTTCTCCGGGCCTTGCTGAACCACGCGACCCGCCTTGACCAGATCGGTAATCAGGAACTGCTGGAACGCTTTGTCAAATGCGGTTGGGTTGGCGGGCAGTGCCACATACAAATTGCCCGAAACACCCGCTTTGCCCAGTGACTCCAGCGTTTGTTTGACCACATCGTTGGACAACTGGCCCCAATGCCCGGCAGACCGGACTTTGGGCTCCACGGTAATGGGGAAGTTTGCAGAGACCGGAATAGGCGACGAGGCGCAGCCAGCCAGCAGCAATGCGCCAGCTCCAAGTGCCATCAGCTTCAGGGTGTTGGGAATCAAGGTAGCCCCCTTATCCATAGTTAGTAAAAGAA
>CAINUX010000102.1 GCA_903853895.1 uncultured beta proteobacterium
GGGTTGAGCGAGGTCATGGGCTCCTGAAAAATCATCGAGATGCGGTTGCCGCGCACCTCGCGCATGCGTTCCTCGCTGGCCTTCACCAGGTCTTCGCCCTGAAACAGCATCTGGCCGCCGCTGATGCGCCCCGGCGGGCTGGGAATGAGCCGCAGCAAGGCCAGCGCGGTCATGCTTTTGCCGCAACCAGACTCGCCCACCACGCACAGGGTTTCGCCGCTGTGAATGCTCAGGTCGACGCCATTGAGCACCAGCGCTTTACTGCGCCGAGTATTGAATTCCACCCGTAAATCTTTCACTTGCAAAAGGGCGGTGGTGGCTGGGTCAGACATCAGCGCTCCCGGAGTTTGGGGTTGAGGGCATCATTCAGGCCGTCGCCAATCAGGCTGACCGCCAGCACGGTAACAAAGATGGCCACGCCGGGGAAGGCCACTGCCCACCAGCAGGTCAACACGTATTGGCGGCTGGAGCCAATCATCAGGCCCCAGCTCATTTGGTTGGGGTCGCCCAGCCCCAAAAAGGCCAGGCCGGCTTCAAACAAAATGGCAGAGCCAATGGCCAGTGTGGCCGACACAATCAATGGCGGCAGGGCGTTGGGCAAGATCACCTGCCAGATGATGCGTGCGTGGCTGGCGCCAATGGCACGTTCGGCGCGCACAAATTCGAGGCTGCGGTATTTCAAGAACTCGGCGCGGGTCAGCCGGGCGGTGCCGGTCCAGCTCACCACGCCAATGGCCAGCGTGATGGTCAAAAGCGTGGGCGAGAACAGCGTCACCACCACCATGGCAAACAACAGCGCGGGCAGCACCTGAAAGAACTCGGTGACGCGCATCAACACGGCGTCTACCCGGCCCCCGTAGTAGCCCGCCATGGCACCGAGCGTGATGCCAATGGAGACCGACAACAAGGCGGCCACGGCGCCTACCAAGAGCGTGGTACGCCCACCGTAGATCAGCGTGGTGAGCACGTCGCGGCCCAAATAATCGGTGCCCAACAAAGCGTCTTCAGAGAACGGCGGTGTCATGGGGGCGGCGCGAATCTCAAACGGGTCGGCACCCATGAGCCAGGGCCCGCCCAGGCTCACCAGCAACATCAGGCCCAGCATCAGCATGCCCACAATGGCCGAGGGATTGCGTGCAAACATGCGCAGCGCCTCGCGCCAAGGGCCTTCCACCTGAAGTGTTTTTTTCATGAGGTTTTGATACGCGGGTCAATCAGGCGGTAGCACAGGTCGGTCACCTGGTTCATCACAATCACCACGATCGACGAGAACAGCAGCACGCCCAGAATGGTGGGGTAGTCGCGTCGTAGCACCGACTCAAAGGCCAGCCGGCCTAGGCCGGGCCAATTGAAGACGGTTTCCACCACAATGGCACCCGCCAGAACGTTGCCAAATTGCAAGCCCAAAATGGTAACCACGGGCAGCACGGCGTTGCGCAGCGCATGTTTGTAAAGCACCAAGCGCTCAGGCAGGCCTTTGGCACGGGCGGTGCGAATGTAGTCGGCTCCCAGCACGTCCAGCATGGCGGCGCGCGACAGGCGGCTGTACTGCGCCAGGTACACCAGGCCCAACGTGAATGCGGGCAATACGAGGTGGTGCAACACATCCACCACGTCGGCCCAGCCCAGCCCGCTGGACTCGATGCCGCGCATGCCCGACACCGGGAAGACTGGAAAAATGCTCGCCAGCAAAATAATCAGCAGCATGCCCATCCAGAACACCGGCGCCGCAAAACCCACCAGGGACATCACATTGATGAGTTGCGACAGCCAACCGTTGGGTTTGCGCGAGGACAAAACGCCCAGCGCTGTACCAATTAAAAACGCCGTCAGCACCGAGGTCAGCACCAGCAGCAGCGTGGCGGGCACGCGCTCAAGAATCAGGTCTGACACCGGTAGGTTGAAGAAGTAGGAGTAACCCAGATCGCCCCGCACCACTTTGCCCAGGTAAATGCCCAGTTGCACGGGTAGAGGTTGGTCTAAGCCGTACATGGCGCGCAGTTCGGCTTGCAGTTTTTCGTCCATGCCGCCGCTGGCGCCGGCGATCGTTTCCACCGGGTCACCCGGCGCGGCATGCACCAGCACAAAATTGAGCACCACCACGGCAAACACCAGGGCCAGGCCCTGGGTTAGTCTGGAGGCGAGTAGTTTCAGCGTCTGCATCCGTGCTAGGCGGTAGACAACTTACTTGAAGTAAACCTCGTCAAACGGTGACGCCGTACCCCAAATAGTGGTCGGCACGTTGCCGACCTTTTTCTGGCTGATCGTGTGATAGCCCACCTGGTCGATAAAGTAGACAGGCAACTCATCAGTCACGATTTTTTGAAACGCCGCGTAATAGGCCTTACGCTGGGTCGGGTCCATCACACTGCCGGCTGCATTGAGCAATTCATCCACCTTGGGGTTGTTATAGGACTGGGTATTGGTCCAAACGATGGGGCGGATGTTGGTGGATAAGTAGGTGCGGTGCACGCCGATGATGGGATCGCCCCAATTGAAATTGGCATCCATTGATATATCAAAATCGTGGCTGGCCATTCTTTTGGCCCATGACGGAAAGTCGGGAGAGGTTCGCACGTCAACGGCGATACCCACTTTTTTCAGTGCTGTTCGGATGTACTCGGCCGGCATTTTCTGCTGGTCGTCAGGTCCAGGATAGTAGTCGATCGTCAGTTTGAAACGCACTCCATCTGGCCCAACCTTGTAGCCGGCAGCGTCCAGCATCGCGGCGGCTTTTTTGACGTCGAACGGATACC
>CAINUX010000103.1 GCA_903853895.1 uncultured beta proteobacterium
GTCCTTGTGTTCACACGACTTGTCCTTGGCCACCAGTTCCAGCACCCGCAAGGGGAACACCGATGCGTGGCCGTTACCCGCACTGGTGCCGCGTACCTTGTGCAGAGCATCGAGCGCCACCTGGCGCCCGGGCGTCTTGGCGGTCAGAAAGAATAGCTTGTCGACTCCGCGCTCGGGCATGGCGCGCAAGGCCGGAAACACCGTGCCTATAGTCTTGCCAATACCGGTGGGTGCCTGCACCAGTAGCGCTCGGGACTGTACGCAGGCCCGGTACACCGCACCAGCCAGGTCCCGCTGCCCCGGGCGAAACGGCAACTGTGGAAACTCCAGCGCCTGCAGCGCCGCATCGCGCGCGCGCCGGTGCGCCTGCTCGCTCTGTGCCCAGCCCAGAAAGCGGGTGCACAGGGCATCAAAAAAAACCTGCAGATCAGCGGCCGACCACACCTCAGATATGGGGTGCTCGGTCTGCTCCACCACATCAAAGTACACCAGGCTCAGCGTGACGTCTGCCAGCGCACGGCTGTGGCACATCAGCCAGCCATAGACCTTGAGCTGCGCCCAGTGCAGCGCGCTGTGGTTGGGCGCAATGGCCTCTACTGCGCCACGAAAAGTCTTGACCTCTTCGAGCACATTGCACGCCGGGTCATAACCATCGGCCCGGCCATTCACCCGTAGGGTGGTGCCTACGCCGGAGCCAGCAAATGTGCCGATGAGCGTGACCTCGGCCTCATGGCCCGGGGGTCGTCGGCTGGCGACCAGCTGGTGGCCCTCGCGGCCCTGCTGGGCCGTGGGCGACGGGGTGAAACGCAAGTCCAGATCGCCCAGCTTGGCGGCAAATTCACACAAGTTGCGCACCGACACGGAGTAGGCTTGCGCTGTGCCAACGTCTGCCGTGTTGTCACCCGGCGCATGGCTCATGGCAGTGGCGCTAAAGGCGTATGCGGATCGCGCTCGATCAGCATCGACTGGTCGGGTCCGACGGTGCCCAAGTCGGCGCTGGCGCGCAAGGGGGTGGACTTGACCAGCACCATCCACAGCGCAAAGGGCAGGTCTGCCACCGCACGTTTGGGCGCATTGCGTGCCACCTCCAGCCGATCACCCTGCCACAGCATCACGCCGCACGCGACGGGTATCTCGTCGGCTTCGGCAATGGGCTTGCCCTTGCGGTCGCAACCCAGCACATACCAGCACTGGCCACCCGCATCCAGGTAGCTGTCGCGCTTGTCCTGGGATTTGAGATCGCCCAACAGGTCGGCGCGGCTGACCTTGATCTCGTGCACCACCGGCTCCAGGTAGCCTGCCACGGTGGTGTTGCGAATGGAAAACACATCGGGCATGCAGATTTTCCAGCGCGTTTTCTCATCGGGCTGGGCCGGCAGCCGTGCGCGGATGCTCAGGTCGGTCCAGACAATGCGCCCGTCTCGCAACATCTGCTGCGCCACCTGGTCCACCAGCGCCTCATGCGCCGAGCGGGCCTGGCGATTGGTGTGAAAGGCCTGTGCCAGAAACGTGATGCCCGTGTCGGTCAATCGCACCTTGTCGTGTCCGCTGGGCTCCGTTCTGCGCTCCAGCAATCCGGCCGCGAGCAACTCCACTTCCACACTGTCCTGACAGGGCCAACCAGCCGAGCGGTAGATGTCACGCAGCCGCCGCGCGTGGGAGCGGCCCAGGGCAATCTCGTTGATAACGGTGGTACGGGGCATGGGTGCGTGGACAGGTGCGGAATGTGGCCATAGGATACTGTATGAACACACAGCTTGGCAATGCTCAGCCTATGGCGAAACCGGTCAACTTCATCCACCGTGATAAAGCAAGTCAAGGATACAGGAGCGCGTCCTGCGTTCTGCTACCCCATAACAAACACGGTAAGCTACCCACACCATGACGACGCCACAGACGCTGACCATCACAGCCAGTGATCAGCACCGCTTCAATGCGACCTTTTACTCAACCCCCGACTCCAGTGCGCCGGTGCTCGTATTCCTTTCTGCGCTGGGGACGCCCGCAAAGGTCTATCGCCACCTCGGAATGGAAATGGTCCAACATGGGGTGCAGGTATGTACCCCCGACTGGCGAGGCATCGACAGCAGCTCCGTACGGGCTGGCTGGACCAGTGATTTCGGATACCGCCATCTGGTCGAGTTGGACATTCCTGCCCTGATTGCCGCGGTTCGGCACCGAGCACCACATGCCCCGATCTGGCTGGGTGGTCACAGTTTAGGTGGGCAAATGGCACTCATTGCTGCAGCAGGCAACCCCGAGCACATTGCCGGTGTTGTGCTAATTGCCAGCGGCAGCGTCCATTTGCCCTGCTATCACGGGAAGTTGCGTTGGGGGGTACGGGTCTTGACTATTGTGTCCAGCATCATTGGACCCATCCTCGGTTACTTTCCGGGTGCACGTATCGGATTTGGTGGCCGAGAAGCGGCAGGTTTGATGCGCGATTGGAGCCATGTCGCCCGGACGGGTGAATATCGCCCGGTTGGATCGCAGCTTGACTACGAACATCAACTGCGCGCACTCGACAGGTCGGTACTGGCAATTACGTTTGCCGCTGATTCCTGGGCGCCTGCCCAGGCGACACAGGCTTTGCTCAAAAAAGTCACGCACAGCAAGCCGGTTCACCTGCATTGGGACGCGTCTGAAACTGAAGGTGTTGCAGTAGATCACTATTCCTGGATCAAACGCCCGAACCTGGTGGCATCTTCGGTTGCACAATTCATACGCGAATCCAAGGTGCGCAAATAGCCAACTCCGGCGAGTAGACTGGCCTCCATTCGCCATTCCAGCAAAGGCAATCCTGTGAACCCCCAAGCACTTCTTGACCATTGCGACGACGGTCGACTATGGCCTGTTGCACCGAGCCAGGATGCGTCCTTCGGCATGGATCAGGCCTACCGTGATGCGCTCGCCGTCCGTGAAATTCGCATGGCGCGGGGTGAAGCGCCACGCGGCTTCAAGATTGGCTTCACCAACCGCAACATCTGGCAGCGCTACGGCGTATTTGGGCCGATCTGGGGCAC
>CAINUX010000104.1 GCA_903853895.1 uncultured beta proteobacterium
GCACGATGCTCATGCGCGGGTGCGGTGGCATCTCGAAAGCACGCAGTTCCAGCAGGCCAAGGCGACCGGTGGCCGAGTCGGGCGAGTACATCTTGTCGATGGAAAACTCGCTGCGGTGGGTGTTGCCGGTGGCGTCGATCAGGATGTTGCGCAGCGTGCGGTCCACGATCCACGGCGGCATGCTCTGTCCATACAGCTCGCGGTTGGCGTAGATCTGCTCGATGGCAATTTCCAGTTCGTACAACTGGTCGTTGCGCGCCTCGTCCACGCGCGGGGCCTGGCTGGTGGGGCCGACGAACATGCCGCTGAACAAATAGCTCAGGGATGGATGGTTGTGCCAGTACAGCAGCAGGCTGGCCAGTAGCTCAGGCTTGCGCAGGAAGGGGCTGTCCGCCGGCGTTGCGCCGCCCATCACAAAGTGGTTGCCACCACCGGTGCCGGTGTGGCGGCCGTCGGTCATGAATTTTTCTGCCGACAGGCGCGACTCAAACGCCGCGTTGTACAAGAACTCGGTGTTGGTGACCAGCTCTTTCCAGTTGTTCACCGGGTGGATGTTGACCTCGATGACACCGGGGTCGGGGGTCACCTGCAAGAGTTTGAGGCGCGGGTCGCGGGGGGGCGGGTAGCCTTCCAGCACCAATTTCAAGGCCTGTTCTTTGGCGGTGGCCTCAATGGCGGCCAGCAGGTCCAGGTAGTCTTCCAGTTTTTCCAACGGTGGCATGAAGATGTACAGCACGCCGGATTTGGTTCCGACGGCCTCTGCCTTGGGGCCACTGGCGCGGCGCGGATCGCGCACTTCCACGCACAGCGCGGTGCGGGTGACCCAGTGGGCAGATTCCTGCCGCGCGGGCGCGCGGACAAAGTCGGCTGGCTCAGCCTGCGCGGCACGGCGTGCCGCCATGTCGGCCAGCGTGGTGCTGGTGCCGGTGTAGGCGGGTACCGCGGTGGATACTGCGTCAGCCTTGCCGTTCAAGGCGTTCTGGAATTTGCGGGCTGCCTCCTGTGGACTGGCCGCGCCGCTCAGGTAGGGCACATCCGCACGCGCCGTCTGCCCGCCGATCGGGCCGGTAGGCGGTATGGCGCTTGAACTGGCCGATGTCGTGCCCGAAAGGCTTTCGTACCGCGCGGCCATTGCGCCGTGCGCAGGCAATGCGCCACGTGGCGCGCTGGGATCGGTCTCGATCATGTAGGGGAAGTCGGCCTTGCTGACCCAGGGCAGCGAGTCCAGCGGCAAGCGCAGGCCCATGGGGGAGTCGCCCGGCATCAGGTACATGCGTTCGTCGCGCAGGAACCACGGCCCCGTGGTCCATTTGGGCGCGGAGAGACCAGGCTTTTCGACGGCCTTGACCGGCAGCACGTAGCCAACGGCAGTGTCTAGCTTCTGCTCGAACACGCGGCGCAGGCGTGCGCGTTCCATTTCGTCGTCCAGCTTGGAGTTGAACGGGTCCACGTTGACCGGCAGGCGGCGTTCACGCCACAGGTAGTACCACGAGTCTTCATACGCGGGCAGGATGTACTGGTCGGTCAGGCCCAGGCGTTTGCTCAAGGCCTTGGTGAAACGCTGGGCGTCTTCGCTGGTGTAGTGGGTGGGGTCGCGCTCGTCGGTGAACAGTGATGGGTCGGCCCACACGGGTTGTTTGTCGGCGCGCCAGTAGATGTTGAGGGCCCAGCGTGGCAACTGCTCGCCGGGGTACCACTTGCCCTGCCCAAAGTGCAGGAAGCCGCCCTGGCCATATTCGGCGCGCAGCTTGTGCACCAGCGCGGTGGCAAAACCGCGTTTGGTGGGGCCCAGGGCGTCGGTGTTCCATTCCGCAGCGTCACGGTCGCTGACCGCCACAAAGGTAGGCTCGCCGCCCATGGTCAGGCGCACGTCGCCCGCGATCAGTTCCTTGTCGACCTCGGCACCCAGTGCCATGACGTCGGCCCACTGCTCATCCGTATAGGGCAGGGTGACGCGGGGTGATTCGTAAATACGGGTGACCTGCATGTGGTGGCCAAATTCCACCTCACTCTCGTCCACGCCGCCTTCGATGGGTGCAGCGCCCGATGGATTGGGCGTGCAGGCCAAGGGAATGTGGCCTTCACCGGCCAGCAGGCCCGACGTGGCGTCCAGCCCGATCCAGCCGGCACCGGGCAAATAGACCTCGCACCAGGCGTGCAGGTCGGTGAAATCGACCTCGGTGCCGCTGGGGCCGTCCAGCGCCTTGACGTCGGACTTTAACTGGATCAGGTAGCCCGACACAAAGCGCGCCGCCAGGCCGCAGTGGCGCAGCAGCTGCACCATCAGCCAGGCCGAATCGCGGCACGACCCCGATCCCAGTTCGAGGGTTTCATCCGGTGTCTGCACACCGGGTTCCATGCGGATCGTGTATTTGACGGCGTTGTGCACCATCGTGTTCAGGTCGACTAAAAAGATTACCGTGCGCCGCTTGGTGTAGTCGATCTTGGCCAGGTAGTCGTTCATTGGCGCAGTGCGCTCGCCCGCCATCAGGTAGGGCAACAGCTCTTCCTGCAGCATGGGGTCGTATTTGAAAGGGAATTCCTCCGCCTCGGGCTCCAGGAAGAAGTCAAACGGGTTGTAGACCGCCATCTCGACGACCAGATCCACCGTGACCTTGAATTCGCGGGTCTTGTTGGGGAACACCAACCTAGCCTGGTAGTTGGCAAACGGGTCTTGCTGCCAGTTCATGAAGTGGCCCTCGGCGGGCTCCACTTTCAGAGAATACGAAATGATCTTGCTGCGGCAATGCGGCGCGGGGCGCAGGCGCACCACCTGAGGTCCCAGCGCCACGAGGCGGTCGTAGGTGTAGTGGGTAACGTGGTTGAGTGCTGCGTGAATGGACATAGGTGTCTCGGTGGTTCTCAAAAGTCGGGCCAAGGCCATTGATAGTGCCAATAGAAGCGCTTGGTTGACATAGTAGCAAGCAATTCCCGAGCCACATCGCATTGCGGGAGCGTTGGGTGCAATTTCACGGGTTAGCATGGACGGGTGCAGTCCCAGCCATACCCATCCCATCGCCTGGCCCAGGTGCTGTTCGCGGCGTTGCTGGGCTTTGTGCTCGGAACGGCGCTGCAGTTGCAGCAGGCGGCGCTGTTTCCATGGCAAGCCTATGCATCAATTGTGCTGGTGGCCCTCGTAGCATATGCTTTTGTAGCTACTAAAAGCATAGCGTATGGGTGGCGCATGGGCCTGGCTGTGGTGGCGCTGGGGCTGTGTGGCTTTGGGCTGACCGGCTTGCGCGCCACGGCGTATCTGGGCGAAGCGCTGGACCCGGCGCTGGAGGGGCGCGATGTGCGCATCACCGGTGTGGTGTCCAACTTGCCGCAGCGCAACGAGTCCGGGCTGCGGTTCCGACTGGAAGTGGAGGCCGCCGTGCTGGACGGGCAGGCAGTGCGTGTGCCGCCGCTGATGGATGTGGGCTGGTACGGTGGCGCGTTTTCGGCCGGGCCCGCAGTGGTAGGCGACGCTACCCCCGTGACGGCACTGAACCGCCTGCCAGCCGATGTGCAGGCGGGTGAGCGCTGGGACATGACCGTGCGTCTCAAGGCACCCCATGGCAGCCGCAACCCGCATGGCTTTGACTACGAATTATGGCTGTGGGAGCAGGGCGTGCAGGCCACCGGCTATGTGCGCGCCACGGCGCGCGACCCGGTACCGGTGCTCCTGGGCCAAACCTGGCGCCATCCCATCGTGCTGGCGCGCCAGGCAGTGCGATCTAACATCTACCAGCAGGTGCAGATGCGCCAGTTCGCCGGCATGATCGCCGCGCTGGTGGTGGGGGACCAGGCCGCCATCGACCGGGTCGACTGGGATGTGTTTCGCGCCACTGGCGTCGCGCATCTGGTGTCGATCTCGGGTCTGCACATCACCATGTTCGCCTGGGGCACTGCGTTGCTGGTGGGGTGGTTGTGGCGGCGCTCCGGCCGCCTGTGCATCGCGCTGCCAGCCCCGAGTGCGGCGTTGATAGGCGGCGTGCTGCTGGCCACGGCGTATGCAGTGTTCAGCGGCTGGGGCGTGCCCGCGCAGCGCACCTGCCTGATGCTGGCTACTGTGGCGCTGCTGCGCCTCTCCAACGCGCGCTGGCCTTGGCCGCACGTGTGGATGCTGGCCTGTGCGGTGGTGGTGGCGGTCGACCCCTGGGCCCTGCTGCAAGCGGGGTTCTGGTTGAGCTTTGTGGCGGTGGGGGTTTTGTTTGCTACAGATTCAGGAGCTACTCATGCTTATTCCACGGGGGCTAGAGGCCTGAAAGGCTCAGTGCTTTCTGGGCCACAATCTTCCGTCGGGCCGCCCCAAGGAAGATTCGCCCCCTTGGGGGGCAGCGCAATACGCGTAGCGAAAAGTGTGGGGGCTGCGTTCCATGAACAGTGGGTGATCACGGTGGCGCTGACGCCGCTGACCCTGCTGCTGTTTGGCCAGGTGTCGGTGGTGGGGCTGGCGGCCAATGCGCTGGCGATTCCCTGGATCACGCTGGTGGTGACCCCGCTCGCCATGCTGGGCGTGCTGGTGCCAGCACTCTGGGACGCGGCGGCCGGTGCCATTGGCTGGCTGTATGCCTATCTGCAATGGCTGGCCAGCTGGTCCTGGGCCGTCATCGCGGTGGCAGTTCCGCCGGTGTGGGCAGGAGCTGCGGGTGTGCTGGGCGGCGTCGTGCTGGTCATGCCATGGCAATGGTCGATGCGCCTGCTGGGTGTGCCCCTGCTGCTGCCGGTTCTGCTGTGGCGTGCGCCGCTGCCAGCGGCGGGGCAGTTCGAGCTGTTGGCCGCCGACATCGGGCAAGGCAATGCGGTGCTGGTGCGCACCGCCAACCATGCGCTGCTGTATGACGCGGGGCCGCGCTTCAGTCTGGAGAGCGATGCCGGGCACCGCGTGCTGGTGCCGTTGCTGCAGGCCCTGCACACGCGGCTGGACACGCTCATCCTGAGTCACCGGGACATGGACCACGTGGGCGGCGCCCCGGCCGTGCTGACCATGCAGCCGCAGGCCCAGTTGCTGAGTTCGATTGAAACTGATAACCCGTTGCAGTCGTTGCGCCCCGCCCAACGCTGCGTCGCAGGGCAACACTGGGATTGGGATGGCGTTCAGTTTGACATCCTCCATCCGCAGGCGGATGACTACGGCGCAGCGGCCAAACCCAATGCCATGTCCTGCGTGCTACGCATTTCCAATGGTGCGCAGACCGCGCTGCTGGTGGGCGATATCGAGCAACCCCAGGAGGCACGGCTGGTGGCGACTCCCGCACACAACCTGAAGAGCGATGTGTTGCTGGTGCCCCACCACGGCAGTAAAACGTCAAGTAGTGCAGAATTTTTGGACGCTGTGGCACCGCGCACTGCTATCGTGCAATCGGGCTATCGCAACCGGTTTGGTCATCCGGCATCCGTCGTCACCCAGCGCCTGGCGGAGCGGCAGATCCAAGTAGTGGATTCGCCCCATTGTGGGGCGTACACCTGGCAGTCCTGGCGTCCCCAGAATGGTGCATGCACGCGGCTACAGGCGCTGCGCTATTGGCACCATCGTGTTCCATAACCATAGGTTGATCCCCGCCGCTGTGCATGGGCGTGGTGGCGCGAACCTTGCTATGCTGTAACCAAAGAGGTCTTTCATGCAGAAATTTGACGAGATGTACACCAGCTTGCCCTATGCGTTCTTCAGCAAGGGCGAACAAGTGCGAGACCACTACAAAATCTACGACGCCTGGCTGGCACGCCAACCCGGCGACATGATGGCCAAGCGGCGCGAAGAGGCGGAAATGATCTTCCGCCGCGTCGGCATTACCTTTGCCGTGTATGGCGAAAAAGACGAAGACGGCGCCGGCACCGAACGTCTGATCCCCTTCGATTTGATTCCCCGCATCATCCCTGCGCACGAGTGGTCCAGCATGGAAAAAGGCCTGGTGCAGCGCGTCACCGCCCTGAACCGCTTCATCTACGACGTCTACCACGAGCAGGAGATCATCAAGGCGGGAATTGTTCCGCGGGAGCAGATCGAGAACAACGCGCAGTTCCGCCCTGAAATGATGGGCGTTGTTGTGACCAACAATATTTATTCGCACATATCGGGCATCGACATCGTCCGTGCACCCGATGCCAATGGCAAGGGCGAGTACTACGTTCTGGAAGACAATCTGCGTGTGCCCAGCGGCGTGTCCTACATGCTGGAAGACCGCAAGATGATGATGCGGTTGTTCCCCGAGTTGTTCAATGCCCACCGCGTGGCACCTATCGCCCATTACCCCGACCTGTTGCTTGAAACCCTGCGCGCCAGCAGCCCGGCCACCACGGCCGAGCCCACGGTGGTGGTGCTGACGCCCGGCATGTACAACAGCGCCTACTTCGAGCATGCCTTCCTGGCCCAGCAAATGGGTGTGGAACTGGTCGAAGGGCAAGACCTGTTCGTCAAGGACAACTTTGTGTACATGCGCACCACGCGCGGCCCGCGCCGGGTTGATGTGATTTATCGCCGGGTCGACGACGACTTTTTGGACCCCACGGCTTTCAGGCCGACGTCCACGCTGGGCTGCGCGGGCTTGCTCAATGCCTACCGCGCGGGCAACGTGACCATCTGCAACGGCGTCGGTACCGGTGTGGCGGACGACAAGTCCATCTACCCGTACGTCCCCCAGATGATTGAGTTCTACCTGGGCGAGAAACCCATCCTGAACAACGTGCCCACCTACATGTGCCGCAACAAGGACGACCTGGCCTACACTCTGGCCAGCCTGAAAGACCTGGTCGTCAAGGAGGTGCACGGCGCCGGTGGTTATGGCATGTTGGTGGGGCCAGCGTCTACCACCGCCGAGATCGAGGACTTCCGCAAGGCTATTCTGGCCAATCCCAGTGGCTACATCGCGCAGCCCACGCTCAGCCTGTCGAGCTGCCCCACGTTTGTGGAGAGCGGCATTGCACCGCGCCATATCGACTTGCGCCCCTATGTCCTCAGCGGAAAGAACGTGCAGATGGTGCCCGGCGGCCTGACCCGCGTAGCCCTGAAAGACGGCTCACTCGTCGTGAATTCGTCACAGGGCGGCGGGACCAAAGATACCTGGATTCTGGAAGACGACGCCAGCGCTGCGGCGACTGCGGCTACGGTGGCCCACACGGAAGCCGCGAACAGCACTGCAACGCAATCCCAATCCTGAAGAAGCTAAGGAGAACCACCATGCTGTCACGCACCGCAGACCACCTTTTCTGGATGTCCCGCTACACCGAGCGGGCCGAGAACACCGCGCGTATGCTGGATGTCAATTACCAGACTGCGCTGCTGCCGCAGTCTGATGCTGTCGCCCAAGTGGGTTGGCAGGGCCTGCTGTCCATCAGCGAGCTGTTGCCGACCTATACCGACCGCTATGGTGCCATTCAGGCCCGTGAGGTCATGGACTTCATGGTGAAAGACGAGAGCAATCCGTCCTCCATCTTGTCCTGCCTGGGTGCGGCCCGCGAGAACGCCCGCGCCGTGCGCGGTGCATTGACCACCGAAGTCTGGGAAACGCAAAACACCACCTGGCTGGAAGTTAAGCGCATGCTCAAAGCCGGCGAGTTTGAGCGCGATCCGTCGCAGTTCTTTGAGTGGGTCAAGTTCCGCTCGCACCTGTCGCGTGGCGTCACCGTGGGCACCATGCTGATTGACGAAGCCTTGCACTTCATGCGCCTGGGTACGTTTCTGGAGCGGGCCGACAACACGGCACGCCTGGTGGACGTGAAGTTCCATGCACTGCAGAGCGATTTCTATGGCAATGCCAGCGAGAAGGACCAGGAGTACGACTTCTACCACTGGAGCGCGATTCTGCGCAGCGTCTCTGGCTTTGAGGTTTACCGCAAGGTGTACCGCGACGTGATCAAACCCGAGCGCGTGGGCGAATTGCTGATTTTGCGGCCCGACATGCCACGCTCCATGCACGCCAGCCTGAACGGCGTGGTCAGCAACCTGGCGCTGGTGGCCAGCGACCCGTCTAGCGAGACCTTGCGACGCGCCGGCAAGCTGCGCTCTGAGTTGCAGTACGGGCGCATCGACGAGATTCTGGCAACCGGGCTGCACGCCTACTTGACGCAATTTCTTGACCGGGTTAATGACCTGGGTGCACATATCAGCCGCGAGTTTCTGGTGCCCGTCAGCGCCTGAACGGCTGGGCTTGGCGCCCTGTTAGAAAAGACGGGCAGAACCCGGCAATAATGGGTGCTGGCAATTACCTTGACCGGAATTTGGTATGAAAACCCCAGCAGTTCAGAGCACAACAACAACACCATCACCGACCGATCGAGAGCTTGACCGTGCGCTTGCGTCGGGTCCGCTGCGCGACATCGTGATTCCGCCTTGCCCCGAGTTGCTGATCGCCTTGCGCGCCGAGATGGATAAGTCAGACCCCGACCCGCAAGTCGTTGCCGACATTGCGGGTCGCGACGTTGCCATGTCTGCTTCCTTGATACGCACGGCCAACAGTCCTTACTACGCGCGCTCCCGTCCCGTCACGTCGGTCAACGAAGCATTGGGCCTGCTGGGTCTGCGCATGACCGAGAAGTTGTTGACCGCCTTCTTGACGCGCAACTCCATTCGGGTCAGTTCGCCGTTGCTCGAGCACTTTTGGGACACTTCCACTCGCCGCGCCCTGGCCATGGCCCATATTGCCCGCCAGATTTATGGCGTGGACGCCGAGCTGGCCTACACCGCTGGCCTGTTTTGCCATGTCGGAATCCCCATCCTGATGCAGGGTGTGCGTGGCTACGCGGGCACATTGACCGAAGCGCTGGCCCGCCAGGACCGCAGCTTTACTGAAACCGAAAACGCCGCCCACAAGACCGACCACGCCGTGGTGGGCGCGCTGGTCGCACGTACTTGGCGTTTGCCCACACCCATCTACCAGGCGGTGCGCCTGCACCACGACTTCACGGTATTGCAGGACACAAGCGTTGCGCTTGAAATCCGTACCCTCGTGGCCATGGGTCTGGTGGCCGAGCATCTGGTCACATTGCATGAGGGCGAAAAAGAGCAACGTGAGTGGAGTCTGCACGGGCCTGCTTGTCTGGCTTGCCTGTCGGTGAGTGAGACAGAGGTGGACACCTGGGTGGATGCGTTGCACCCCATATTTGAAGGTGTTGCGTTGGGCTGATGGCGGGGTGCACTCCTGTTTTTATAGCGACATACGTATACGCCATGAGGTCTGGAGCTTGATTTGAATCCAATGACCTGTCGGTATTGACCATGTCGGAGCCTTGAAATCGTGCGCTGTTGCTCCTGGGGGTGCCGTCCTGGCAAATGCCCGGTGTTGCGGTAGCGCCGCTGCCAGCCAGTCTGCCGGTTTGTTTGCTGATTTATCTCGCCTGTCATGGCCGCTGGGTCGAGCGCAATGCACTGCGATCGGGGTTCCGAGGCAGCTCTGCAAAGTGAAAGAAGCCGGGTTTGCCTGCAATTGCCCATTGACTTGCAGGCGCTGCAGAGTGCCATATCGGTGGGCGATGGCACCTTGCTTTCGACACTGGCACCCTTGCAATGGCTGGCCGGATTTCGGGTTGAAGGCTTCGATGGGTTCTTCGAATGGGCTGACGCGCTGGGGTGAAACTGCGTTCTGATTGGCGCAGGGCGGCCGAACTCGCGATCAAAACCGAAGCGCGTTTGGCATTGCCAGCACCCTGGGTCGAAGAGTTGCGCGCCAAGCTCAGCGTGCTGGATCCGCAAGCCGGCACGCGCCTACGCTCTACGGTCGCGAGGGCTGACACAAATCCCTTACCTCCCGATCGTGGAACGCATGCAGACCTATATGCGTGCTCTGCGGGCGTGTCTGCGTAACGCGGACGATGAGTTGAGCGCCTATCGGTTGGATCTGGCCCGGTTGTTGCCGCAATTGGCGCCCAACGAGGCGCTACCGCCGCTGGACATGCATACCGCCACCCTGGAGTTTCTGGCGCTGCTGACCCACCGTGGCGGCGACCAACTGAAACGCCGCGGCCGCTTTGACGAAGCGCGCAGCCTGTGGGGCCGCGTGGCGCAAGAGTCGTTCGATGCAACGCAGGCGCTGTCGGGCCTGGTTGACAATCTCGTGTTTGCGGGTGATACGGTGGGAGCGCGCCACCATGCCGAACGCTTGCGGCCGTTGCTGCCCGGATTGCGAGTCGAAGTCCGTATCCATGCCTGCGAGGTGTTGATCGAACTGGCCATGCGCGAGCCCGACATTGCTGCGGTCTGGTCGCTGCTTGCGCAGGTGAAATTGCTGGCACCACGTAGCCCTTCCACACTCAGCTTTGAGGGCCAGATCCACTGGTTTTCTGGCAATGCTCTGGCGGCGCGCGACGCGTTCGAAGTGTTGCTGACTAACCACCCCGCCTATTGCAATGGTTTGACGATCGCGAATGACCTGGCGGTCATGCTCTTTGCCCTAAGCGATCTGGAGCGGGCCGAAACAATGGCGTCGCGCCCGCTTGCGGATGCAATGTGGTGAATACGCCGCCGCGCTGAAAGACCTCGATCTGGCCGACACCGCCCTGCATGGCAGCTCGGACCCGCTGCGGGTCCCGCAATATGCCGTGATCCGGCTCGATAGCCAATTGGGTGCAGGGCTGGAGCCGGATCGAACGCTGGTCCAGCGCGTGGAGGCGTTGACCGAGCGCAGACGGCTGACAGCGGATGCTTTGGAACTGGCAGGGAAGCCAGGTTTTGCCGATCTGGCACGGCGCGCCAAGATATCAAGGCCCAACTGACCTCGCCCCGTCCAAAGAGACGGTAGAGAGACGGTCAATGCCAACAATGGCGCCATGACCGCGTCAATCAAGCGGGCGTCTCAGCAATCGAGGTTGATTGTGAACACACTGGGAGTTCTAAATGACATCCAAGGTGTATTTGGCAATGGTGCTATCCGGTATTGCGTGCTCGGCACACGCGGGCGTGGTGCTTGACATTGCACACCCCCGGCAAGGTGATTGGTCGCAAGTGGTTTTGCGGGACGATGGCCCGTCTTCACTCACGGCCACCACGCAATCCGGCGGTGGCGCTGAATTGGACGAATGGCGCATTACTTACGTTGCCCCGCCTTCAACCGGACCCTACGCAGCCAGTAACAATTTGGCCGTCATCTACGAGTCATTTGCATGGGACCCGGGAACCGATGGCGGCATTGCGGGGGTTGACGTGAGTTTTGACCTGGGACGTTCTTTTAGCAGCTTTGCCGGTGGATTCTCCGGATTTGTGCGACCGGTGGTGCGCCAAGCCGGCACAGTTTACAGCGTGGCATTCAGCAGCATTGCGATCAACGATAGCTTCAATCCGGCCAAGGCCATGACCTGGTCATTGCTCAATACGAACAATTGGATCACGCTCAATAGTGGCACGGGTCTGGATTTGTCGGCCAGCGGAGACGATATCTATTTTGGATTTCGTTGGGACCTTGCTGTCAATTGCAACGGTATCAATGGCTGCAACGGAGCGACTACGGTCGCCAGTTTGGACAATCTGCGTTTCGATATTTCAGCGGTCAATGCAGTACCAGAGCCTGGTGGTTTGTCCATGTTTCTGACCGGACTGGGTCTGCTGGGTTGCACCGCCCGCCGTCGCCAAACCAGGGTGGCCTGATCGCCCTTGGCCTGTGTAACGCGATGGTCTTGTCGGCGTCCTATGCACCGACTTTGCAACTGAAATTGGAGTAGCCAAAATGAAGAACCTAAGAATCCCTGTGACGACGGTCGGTATTTGGCCATGCGTCGAAAGAACTGCCCGCGCTTTGTTCGCGACGGTGATGGGCATGACGGGTGTGTATGCACTGGTAGCCAGTTTTGGTCTCACGGCTTCCCACGCTGCGGTGCTGAGAATTGATCCGGCAACATCTGAGTTGCTGGGGGCAACCGGTGTGAATGTGGGTGGCACGCTGTATGACGTGGACTTTCTGGATGGTTACTGTTTTACTCTGTTTTCAGGCTGCGATTCTGAGTCCGACTTCATTTTTCCTACCCTCGCCACAGCCGCTGCTGCGTCTCAGGCCTTGCTGGACCAGGTGTTCGTGGATACCGCAGAAGGGAAGTACGACTCGGACCCCACTCTGACGCGTGGCATCGGTGACTTTGGATTCAGCCCCCGTATCTCGACACCCTACGATTTGGGAACGCTGTTTCGAGGTCGGAACAGTTTCTTTGCGGCTAGCGCGGTGAATCTGGCAATGTCGGACAGCGACCCACTGGCCGCTAGCTTTGGTGATTTTGTGCAAGTGGTGGGTGGCAGAGGCGGGCTGTTAGGTTCGACCATTGACTTCTTTGACACCAAGACTCTGGAAAACATGGTGTTCGCCGTCTGGAGATTCGCGCCAACAGAAGCCACCGTGCCAGAGCCAGGATCGCTGTTGCTGCTGGGAACCGGCGGTATTTTGCTGGTGGCGTCACGGCGCAAGGTATTACCTGGCTAGACGTTAGATTGATCGTTCCATGAAGCGCACGATGGGGTGCAACTCCTTGGGGGCTTCCAATTCCTCATATGGACCCCGGTCGACACATCCGAACCGCTCGTAGATGCGCTGCGCGGACTGCGGACAGTTGCAGCAACAAGCCCTGAGCGATACTGGTCTTCGCGAGGACTTTCACCATGCCCAGCCCACCCCCTTTCACAGCCATCACACCCAGCGCACGGCTCTTCATGGGGGCCGCCTTCGTTTTTGTGCTTGCGGCGGGGCTCTCGCTCTTCGTGCTGAGCGAGCAGACAAGTGCGTTCTTCGCCTGGACCATCAAGCCCCCCCTCACGGCGGCGTTCCTCGGCTGTGGCTACCTTGCGGTCGCCACGGCCCTGGGGCTGGGTTTGCGCGAATCAGACTGGGCGCCCGTGCGCGTGGGCGTTTGGGTTGTGGCCACGGGGCTCGTTTCGATCCTCATCGCCACCCTCTTGCATCTGGATAAATTCCATCTGAGTAGCCCGGTGTGGACCGCCAGGGTGTGGGCCTGGAGCTGGCTCTTCCTCTATGTGGCCCTGGTTCCTGGCCTGCTCGTCACCCTATGGATGCAATGGCGCCAGCCGGCAGCAACACCCACACCGCGCACTGCCCTGTCCGGGAGCCTGCGCGTCGCCCAGTGCTTGGTGGGCGGCCTGATGGCGGTGATGGGGGCGGCGCTATTCCTGGCTCCGGGCAGTGCGGAACAACTCTGGCCCTGGCCCCTGACCCCGCTGACGGCACGCATGGTGGGTAGCTTCTATCTCGCCTTTGGCGTGAGCCTCTTTGCTGCTGCGCACGAGAACGACTACGTCCGCATCCGGGTGGCGAGCTTCGCGTACGTGGTGTTTGCCGTCTTGCAGTTGGTCACGGCGCTGCGCTACCCTGGCGCCGACTGGCTGGCGTTTCCGGGTTTGTTGCTCGGCACCATGTTGCTCGCTCTGTTCGTGATCGGCAGCGCGGGGGTGCGCGGCGCACGGTGACGGCAAGTGGTGATGGCTCTGGAGCGGTATTGGTACAAGCGGTGTCATCGCAATCGTCGCTTCTTGGTCGATCGCCTCATCCATCGCCGCGGCTACAAGTCGGTTGATACCCTGCTCGGGGACCACCGCCGCACCGTGCGAAACCGCGAAGACCTGGCTCGCGCCACCGACGACGAAACCCACGCTGACCCGATCGAAGCCAAAGCCTGCGGCCAGGCAAGTGGCGAACTCTGCCGACGCTGCCGCGAAGTCGGACTTCGACACAACGGCTGCCTGCCACTGCAAAACAGACATGGTGTCGACCAACGGATCTGTCTTCTGTGCTTCAACAAACGGTTCCATGCGGCTCTTGCAGCTTTCCACCAAAAATGCATTGTTCCAACAGCGCACCCTGTCCACATTCCATGTGCCAAGTGCCAAGTGCTCGGATCTTGTCCGTGACCGCTCAGACTACGCCGAACGGATGGGGCGGCAGCGGTAAATCCCCTCAGCCTGCACCCTCGATACAAGTGTTGCACGTTGCGGGGGCGTTCGGAACTTATCTGGTGCCAGGTGGTGCAGGTGTTTGTTTTGGGTTGGAAACGCCGTGCAGGAGACGGTGGCGGCTGGCGAGCGGTGGTCCATGCTCAGGTGCTCTGTAGTTACTTGCATAGCCGTGGGCCATTATCAAAAGGCCGGTGGCTGACTTTGCGCCCACGATTCTGCTCAAGGCCAAAGACTTCGCCACCGAAATCACCATCTTCAACGCCCGCCAGCACCAATTGAAGAGCGAGCAAGCAATTTCTACCGAGCACATCACCAACAACAAGGCTGTGCGCAACACCTTGCTGGAACGTGGCATTCGCCCGGAGGCTCTGCCTCCTGCGGAAGATGTGAAGAAGGTCGAGCGGCGATTGGCATCAGAAGATAAAGCGGCCATCAACAGGCCAGACCGGCTAGACACCTGAAGCCCCACCGGCTGTGCTTGACGGTTCAAACCGAAGGTGACCTTGTCCGTTCCACAGATACTATGTTTTTGATAGCTGCTTAGTATTATTCCACGAGGGCTACAGGCCAATTTCGCATAAGAGATGCCGCCCAACCGGCTTGCCACGCCTACTGCTACTCTGTTCAAGCCTGCTTTCATACTTGTGCCTAGTATTAAAGAATGCTTTAATGTGATTCAACTCCATTAAAGAACTCTTTCGCACCATGCGCACTACCGGCACCTACGCACCTTCCACCACCATGGGCGAATTGGTGCAGGCATTCGTGCCGCATGCGCTGCCACCCGCCAAGCCCGTGCTGGCGCCCGAAAGTTATGTGGAAGCCAACCGCGCGGCCGAGCTGGCGCTGGCGCGGTTGTCGGGGGTTGCCGGGCTGGTGCCTTCGGTAGATTGGTTGCTCTACAGCGCCATCCGCAAAGAGGCGCTGCTGACCTCGCAGATCGAAGGCACCCAGGCCACGCTGGCAGACCTCTTTGACGAAGAAGCGGGCTTTGCAGTGAGCAACACCGACGATGTGGAAGAAGTCACCAACTACCTGCGCGCCTTCCGGCTGGTCCAATCGCAACTGCGTGATCCTGCTGGCCTGCCCTTGAGTGTGCGTTTGCTGTGCGATGCACACCGGCTGCTGATGGACGGCGCCCGTGGCAACGGCAAGCAGCCGGGCGAGCTGCGCCGCTCGCAAAACTGGATTGGCGGCACGCGGCCTGGCAACGCGGTGTTTGTGCCGCCACCGCCAGAGCGGGTGCCTGCGTTGCTGGCAGACCTGGAGCGCTTCATCCATGACACTGCGCAGCCTTTGCCGCCGCTGGTAAAAACGGCGCTGATCCACCTGCAGTTTGAGACGATTCACCCGTTTCTGGATGGCAACGGCCGTATCGGGCGCCTGCTGATTGCCGCGCTGCTGGAGCATTGGCGTTTGCTGCCCGAGCCGTTGATGTACCTGAGTGGCTACCTGAAACAACATCAGGCCGAGTATTACCGCCGCCTGTCCAACGTGCGCACGGAGGGCGACTGGGAGGGCTGGGTGGAGTTCTTCCTGGAAGGCGTGGCCGTGGCTGCGCAGAACGCGGAGCGCAACATCGTGGCCATCGCCACGCTGCTGGCCACCGACCGCCGCAGTTTGCTTGCTGCGCCCAAAGCCGGGCCTAGCAGCTACCGTTTGTTTGAGATGCTGCCCATGATGCCGCGCTTCACCATCGACCAGGTGCGCCAGAGGCTGGCCACCAGCTTTCCTACTGCCACCGCGGCGGTCAAGGTGCTGGAAGATTTGGGTATCGCGACTGAGGTGACCGGGCAGAAGAAGAATCGCAGCTACAGTTACGCTGCGTACATTGCGCTGCTGGCTGAATAAGAAGTTCGAGGGCGGCTTCCCTCTTCCCTCTTCCCTCTTCAACCAACACTTCGGTAAGAACCCCAAGCTGTTCCCAGAGAACTTTAATGACACTGCCTAAAGGCCTTTACGACCGATTGATTTACGAAGACGAGGTTGGTGAGATCGCCAGTCTGTCGGGTCGACACCGAGCGTTGGTAACTGCGCCAACTGCGCACCAAAGGCGCGAGCAGTTTGTTGCCGAGTTGGTGGACCGCCTGCCCGAGCTGCTTGATGCAGCCTCTGCTGGGCAGCCGGATGCCAGCGAAAAGGCAAGGGCCGAGATTGATTTGATCCGACAACTGTTGATTCAGTTGCGCCCGGTCGAACAGGATCGTCGTTTGCTGGCGATGCCGCTCCAGTTGCTCAGGTCGGTTCACGCACCCCATGCGGATGTAAGCATGCCAGCTACGGGTCTACGCCACCCATGGCTGTTCACGTCCGCTAGAGCGGACCCGTCACTACTCAACGAGTTGCGTTCCGAACTTCGTGCTGTAGATCGGGTGGATATTCTGGTCAGCTTCATCACATGGAGCGGAGTTCGTAAATTGCTAGATGTGTTGGAGCAAGTCACTGCTCTCGATGCCCATGGCCACCCGAAGACAAAATTCAGGATACTGACGACCACCTACATCGGCGCTACCGAAGTACGCGCAGTTGATGCGTTCGCAAAGCTACCTGGTGTCGAGTTGCGGATTTCGCTTGACGGACGCCGCACGAGGCTGCACGCCAAGGCTTGGATTTTTCATCGTGTCACCAACTATGGGACTGCTTTCGTTGGCAGTGCCAACCTGTCGGAGTCCGCATTGATTGGAGGCATCGAGTGGACAGTGAAGTTTGCTCAAGCCAGCGATTCGCCCTTGTTTTCTGCAGCGGTGGCTAATTTTGAGACCCTGTGGAACGACCGCGAATTTCAGCCCTATGACCCTCACAATGACCATCATCGTGAGGCATTGACGCGCGCTCTGGTGAGCGAACGTGGCCGTGGGGGGAGCCGCGCCGCCTCAAGCGGGACCGCAGTCGCTCTGCAGACTTGGTTTGATTTGCGTCCCAAGTCCTACCAACAGGAAATGCTCGACCAACTGGCCGCCGAGCGCCGGTTGGGACGCCGCCGCAATCTGGTGGTCGCCGCCACGGGCACGGGCAAGACCGTGGTCGCGGCTTTTGACTACTTGCGGTTGCGTGGGGAGGAGGGCGTCGCTCCCAGATTATTGTTCATCGCGCATCGTTCTCAAATTCTTGCCCAAGCGTTGTCGACTTTTCGGCAAGTTCTTAGAGACCCCGCATTCGGTGAGCTGCTGGATGGCGACAACACACCTTCTCAGTACGAGCACATTTTCGCCACGATCAACACGGTACACAGCCGCCGCTTAGTTGAGCAACTGGGCAGTCACTTCTGGCGCATGGTCATTGTGGACGAGGCGCACCATTTGCCCGCCACGACTTTCGACCAATTCATTAACGCGGTACGGCCACATTACCTGCTAGGGCTGACAGCCACACCTGAGCGCTCTGACGGTCAAAGCCTGACGCATTACTTTGACAGCCGACCGGACGGCTCACCCGCCGTTTCGCTGCGCCTGTGGGATGCGCTCGACCAGCAATTGCTCACCCCGTTTGAGTACTACGCCACGGCTGACGACACCGATATGACTACCGTGGAGTGGGGGCGAGGTTCTGAGGTGGCGCAGCTTTCAAACATCGTATCGGGAAACGCGGTGCGAGCTAGAACGGTGGTCCACACCTTACAGACCTACGTGGCAGACTTGGATGCTCTAAAGGGTTTGGCCTTTTGCGTGAGTGTGGCGCATGCCAACTTCATGGCAGATTTCTTTAATCGTTCCGGTTTGCCATCTGTATCACTTACGGGCACGGACTCCCAGGAAGCGCGCACGGCAGCGGTGCAAAAACTCAGTCGTGGCGAACTGAAGATGATTTGCAGTTGTGATGTATTCAATGAAGGCGTTGATATTCCTGATGCGAATGCCATTCTTCTGCTGCGTCCCACCCAAAGCCCAGTGATTTTTCAGCAACAGATTGGCCGAGGCCTGCGGCTCGCCAGGGGAAAGGATGCCTGCCTAGTGTTGGACTTTGTCGGGCTGTACAGCAATCAATTTCGCTTTGATGTTTTGCTGCGGTCGATTACCGGTAACAGCCGACGGCAAATTGCCGATGCGGTAGCCAATGGGTTCAGCACGTTGCCGGCAGGCGTGCATATTCAGTTTGATCGGGTCGCTCGTGACCGCGTGCTGGACAACCTGAAACAGTCTCTGAATTTGAATGTGATTCGATTGTGCGCGGAGTTGGCGTCGTGGGCAGCTCTGCAAAGTGGGGCTCCTTTGCTGCTGCGCAACTTCCTACTAGATAGCCAATTGGAGCTGAGCGACATTTACACCGGTGGTGCAAATGCACGGTCATGGACCAGCCTGAAGCGCCGAGTGAACCTGGAGCTTGCCCCATTGGGTGAACGTGAGGCAGACCTTCTCCGACGGATATATAGTCTGTTGCACGCCAACGATCCGGTGCTACTGGCAGCGTGGCAAGTCGCACTGGCTGGCGAGCAGGTGGACGCGCGACGTGTACAAATGTTGGCCTACCAATTGCTGCCAACACGTACCGAGCTTGTATCGCCGGTCGCGTTTCTGGCTCTCGTGTCAGCTAACCCGACAGCGCACGCCGAGTTGCAGGAGATCATCGGCGTATTGCAGGAGCGCAGCTTGCTGGCGCCGCTAGCAATAGCCGGAGCGCCCCATAGTTGGACACTCGCTTTTCACGGGCGCTATTCCCGCTCGGAAATCCTGTCTGCGGTCGGTTATCAAACGCCTACGGCTCGCCCGCTTTCCGACAGCGGCTGTTTGCCCTTGGCTGAAGAAAAGATTGAACTACTGTTTGTCACCTTGGACAAGAGCGAAGGTTTTCAAGAAAGTGTTCAGTACAAGGACTACGCCATTAGCCCTGAGCTTTTCCACTGGCAAACACAAAATCGAGCAGGTCCGAATAACAACTCAGGGCGTAGATACACCGAAAGCGCGACTAATGGTTGGAAGTTCCAACTCTTTGTCCGCGAAGATTGTGACGCGGCCTACTGCGCGTTGGGGCCAGTTTCGTTGGTATCGCATGAAGGGGACCGGCCTATTTCCGTTACATGGCGGCTTGAGCAACCGCTGACAGCTGAGTTGTTCCGCAAGTTCAGCGTGTTGCGGGGTTGAGGTCATCTACAAAAGACAAAGCCCGCCAAGCGTCAACTCGGCGGGCTTTGTCATTGGGGCTTTAACCGGGGCTTACTTGCCTAGTTTCAAGAAGTCATCCCCCTTACCCAACTCCAGCATCCCAGCATTGGAATAGACCTGCAGCTTGGCTCGCGTATCCGTGATGTCCAGATTGCGCATCGTCAACTGCCCAATACGGTCCAGCGGCGAGAACGGCGCGTCTTCCACCTTCTCCATGCTCAGGCGCTCGGGCGCATACGTCAGGTTGGGCGACTCGGTGTTGAGTAGCGAGTAGTCATTGCCCCGGCGCAATTCGAGTGTGACGGTGCCGGTGATGGCGCTGGCGATCCAGCGCTGGGCGGTTTCGCGGAGCATGATGGCTTGCGAGTCGAACCAGCGGCCCTGGTACAGCAGGCGGCCGAGCTTGCGGCCGTTGTCGCGGTACTGCTCGATGGTGTCTTCGTTGTGGATGCCGGTCACCAGGCGCTCGTAGGCGATGAACAGCAGCGCCAGGCCGGGGGCTTCGTAAATGCCGCGGCTCTTGGCTTCGATGATGCGGTTCTCGATCTGGTCGCTCATGCCCAGGCCGTGGCGGCCACCAATGCGGTTGGCTTCCAGAATCAGCGTTACCAGGTCAGGGTATTCGACACCGTTCAGGGCAACCGGGCGGCCTTCCTCAAAGCGCACCGATACCTCTTCGGCCTTCACGACGCAGTCGTCTTTCCAGAAGGGCACGCCCATGATGGGATTGACGATCTTCATGCCGGAGTTCAAAAACTCCAGGTCCTTCGCCTCGTGCGTGGCGCCCAGCATGTTGCTGTCGGTGCTGTAGGCTTTTTCGGCCGACATCTTGTAGCCAAAGCCGTGCGCCGTCATGAAGGCGCTCATCTCGGCGCGACCACCCAGCTCGTCGATGAAGGCCTGGTCCAGCCAGGGTTTGTAGATTTTTAGCGCGGGGTTGGTCAGCAGGCCGTAGCGGTAGAAGCGCTCGATGTCGTTGCCCTTGAACGTGGAGCCGTCGCCCCAGATGTTGACGTCGTCCTGCTTCATGGCCGACACCAGCATGGTGCCGGTGACTGCGCGGCCCAGTGGCGTGGTGTTGAAGTAGGTGACACCAGCGGTGCTGATGTGGAAGGCGCCGCTTTGCAGCGCCGCAAGACCTTCAGCGGCGAGTTGCGGCCGGCAGTCGACCAGACGGGCCTTTTCGGCGCCGTACTCCATGGCCTTGCGCGGGATTTCGTCGTAGTCGGCCTCGTCGGGCTGGCCCAGGTTGGCGGTGTAGGCGTAGGGCAGGGCGCCCTTGAGCTTCATCCAGTGCAGGGCCGCGCTGGTGTCCAGACCGCCGGAGAAGGCGATGCCGACCTTTTGGCCGACGGGAGTGTTTTGCAGAATAGTGTTTGACATTTATGGCCTCTAGCCCTCGTGAAATATGCTTGAGCAGCTATCAAAAATATAGCTATTCGGGAAGCGGCGCTTAACCGAAGTGGCAGATGTAGTGGTAGGCGTCAAAGCCTTCCGTGACGCGGATGTCGAACTTGGCATTGCCCGGCACACTGAATTGCTCGCCAGCCGACGACTTGACCCAGGCATCGGTGCCGGCCAGCTTGTATTCGCAGCTGCCGGCCACGCACTCCATGATTTCTGGGGCGCCGGTGTTGAAGGTCAGCGTGGCGGGCAGGATCACGCCGACGGATTTCTTGGTGCCATCGGCAAAGGTGATGCCGTGGCTGACGCATTTGCCGTCAAAGTAGACGTTGGCGGCGGTGGTGACGGAAACGCCGTCGATTTTGGTAGTAGTCATGCTGCTGATTTTAAGGGTGGACGAATCTCGGTGGAAAACATGGGCGCGGCATGGGATGCGGCGAGTCTGACCCGGATGTCGGGGGCGATTTCAAAAAGCGAAGCGTATGAGCCCCCGGCATTCGGGTCAGACTCGCCACTTCGAAGCGTCAAATCCAACAGTAATGCGGCCGTCCGCCCACTCTACGACCGGGCGCTTGATGATGCTGGCCTGGGTCAGAACCAGCGCGCGGGCGCTGGCGGCGTCCACCACGGCAGCCTGGGCGGCGGCGTCGAGCTTGCGCCACATCGTGCCCTTGCGGTTGACCAGGGTTTCCCAGCCGACTGCGGCCAGCCAGGCGTCCAGGTGCGCCTCGGGCACACCCTGTTTCTTGAAGTCATGGAAGCTGTAGTCCACGCCGTGGTCGGTGAGCCAGGTGCGGGCTTTTTTGACGGTGTCGCAGTTGGGAATGCCGTAGAGGGTAATCATGTCCACGATTTTCGCATAGCCCTTCTGGGCTATAGGGCTTGGTGGGCATAGCTGTGATACTTGAAATGCACCACAGTAGATGTGAAATTTACGCGAAATTTTTGTAGAGGACCCGCCGCATGAGCACCCCCAACACACCCAAATGGGTGGCCGGTTTCAAGTCGGATTACGACAAGCTGTTGGTCAAGAAATGGTCGTCCTACCTGGGTGCGGTATTGTTGATGGTTGTCATCCTGGCGTTGATGATCAACGGCATGGTCTGGGGTGTATTTGGCGGCGTCAAGTTCTGGGGTGACTGGTTCAACAACCTGATCGGCCTGGGCCCTATGCTGGGCTTGTCCAGTGAGCGCATGCCGCTGTGGATGCACAGCATGTCGCTGATGAACATCATGCTCGTGCTGGGCGCCTTTTGTGCGGCGCTGCTGTCCCGCCAGTTTTCTCCAATGCGTCCACCCAAGATCGAGTACCTGTGGGCCTTGCTGGGGGGTGCCCTGATGGGCATTGGCGCGGCCCTGGCGGGCGGCTGCACCACGGGCGGTTTTTTCAACCCGGTGCTGCATGCGTCGCCTGCCGGTTGGGCGATGTGGGCTGGACTGCTGGCCGGCGCAGCCATCGGCTTCAAATTGTTGTATTGGACGCTCGAAAACATCGAGTGGGGCACAAAGGCACCCCCGAGCTTGCAGGTGCCCGCGGGCCTGGTTGCGTCGTACCCCTTGATCGGTTGGGTGGTGGCGCTGGGTGCGCTGGTCTTGGCGCTGGTGTGGCTGTATTCCGGGAGTGCACCGCTGGTTTACCGCGCGCCCATTGTGCTGGCCGGGTTTGCGATTGGTTTCATCATGCACCGCTCGCGCCTGTGTTTTGCGCGCGCCTTCCGTGAGCCGTTCGTGACGGCGGAGGGCGAGATGACCAAGGCGGTCATTCTGGCGCTGGCCATCGGCATGCCGATCGCAGCCCTGCTGTTTCAGAAAAAAGTGATTGACCCCTACATCGCCATTCCGGCCACGTTCTGGATCGGCTCGCTGGCGGGGGGCGTCATCTTTGGTATCGGGATGATTTTTGCCGGCGGCTGTGCCTCGGGCTCGTTGTGGCGCATGGGCGAGGGGCATGTCAAGCTGTGGGTGGCCATGTTCTTTTTTGCCTGGAGCGGCTCCACCGCCAGCGCGCTGTTCAAGAAGTTCGGCCTCAGTGCGGTGGACGAAGACAACACCGACGCTTTTGAGCGCACCAACCTGGGTTTTCAGGCCTTCATGCCCGACATGTTCACCAGTTGGGGTATCAGCTTCCTGGTATCAGGTAGCCTGCTGTTGGCTTGGTACGCCTGGGTGCGCTACAACGAATCGACTGAAAAATTCACCCTGATGTAGGTGTATCGGGCTGGCGCACTGCGTGCGCATGGCCATCCGCATGGACTGCCCGGTGGTCACCGGAGCCGCTAGCCCCGGTCAAACAGCCATACGTTGCTATTCCATTTATAGTGATCTGCCGATGGTGTGGTGATCGCTGCCGCGTTTTGGGTTTTGCTTCCTACAATGCCCGTTCAACCTCTTCGCGAGACACCCATGCCCCAGACCGCAACGACCACCACCGCGACCACTGACTACCTTGAAACCCGCCGCCATGAGCTGCGCAAGATGCGCATGCTGATGGTGGATGGCAACTTGACGACCAACCTGCACAGCACCGAAGGCGGTGTCAGTGCACGGGTACACCATGGCGGTTACTGGGGCTTTTCGGCGGCTCCGGGCGCAGGTGGAGCCGACCAGATCGCGCAGGTCGTGCAGAAGGCGCGCAGCAATGCCCAAGCCATGGGCCGGTTTGGGGTGCGCCAGGCGCTGGCACTGGGCGGAGAAAGCTACATCGGCGAGCACCACTTTATCGGCAGGCCGATGCTCAGTGCAGCAGAGTGCAACGAGCGCTTGCACGCACTGCACACTTTTTGCAAGCAACGCTATCCCGCCTTGCGCAGCACACGGCTGTTGCTTGCCGACGAGCACCACAGCAAGTGGTTGACAACCAGCCGTGGCGGCGAATCGTTGGCGAGCATCCAGCGGGCCCTGTGCTACGTCACCTTTATGGCCAACGCTATGGATGGCAGCCCGATTGAACTGAATCACCCGATCTCGTGGAAGGGCAGCGTAGCCGATGGCGAACTGGCCCCTGAACAACTGGCTGCGCAACTCGACCAGTTGTACGAACATCTGCAAGCCAAGCGCCACGCCGTGCCGGCGCGTGGTGGCATGCAAACGGTGGTACTGGCCCCCGCACTGGCTGGCATGCTGGCGCATGAGGCAATGGGTCACCCCTGCGAAGGCGATATCGTCCTGGGCGGTGCGATAACCGCCAGCATGGTGGGGCAGCGTATAGCCAGTGACTTGGTCAGCATGGTGGATGTTGCCCACAGTTGGCAGGGTCAGGAAGCGCTGATGCCTGTGTATGTGGACGATGAAGGCACACCAGCGCATGATGCGGTGCTCATCGACAAGGGCATTCTGGGCGGCTTCATGCACAGTCGCGAGACTGCCGAACGACTGGGGAAGACCCCGACCGGTAACGCACGCGCCTATGCGCCTGGCGACGAGCCACTGGTGCGCATGCGCAATACCGTCATCCTGCCCGGAATCTCCAAGCTCGACGAGATGGTGGCGGGTGTGGACAGTGGCTACCTGCTGATGAAGACCGGCAACGGGCAGGCCGACAGCACCACTGAATTTATGTTTGGCGTAACGATGGCATATGAGATCAACGGTGGAAAGCTGGGCCCCGCCATTCGGGACACCACGGTGTCTGGCTCCGCCATCAAGGTTTTGCAGAGTGTCGATGCCGTGTCGGATGACATGCATTGGGACGCGGCCGGCTATTGCGGCAAGAAGCAGCCCATGGTTGTGGCCATGGGTGGACCAGCCCTGCGGGCACGTGCCCACTTGGGCGGTGAATAATTCAATGCAAGGGCCAACGACCATGAACTTACAAACCATTGCCGAACACGCATTGACCGCCTTGCAGCATGAGGGCGCGGATGCTGCGCAGGCCACGGCCAGCCGCAGCGCGCTGACCGAATTGAATATCACCCATAGTGAACCGAGTTTGCTGCGCAGTACCGAGAACCACAAGCTCAGCCTCGTGGGTATCTGGGATGGCCGCAAGGCCAGCACCGAGCTTTCGGATCTGTCTGGCATCGGATTGGATGAGGTCGCTCGCACCTTGCGTGCACAGGCCGCGGCGGCTCCGCAGGACCCTGCTCACGCGGTGTCCAGCGACCAGCGCGTCGCCATCACGCGCGGGCCGCTGGAGGCGGATCTTGGTGCATTGACGGATGCGGCGCATGACATTCTGGATTTTCGGGCCCGAGAGACGCCGAGCATGAACATTGAAGAGGGCTCAACGGCGCACACGCTGGCCAAGTCGTATACGCTGACCAGCGGGGGGAGTCAGCTCGATTGCACGCTGGGTTGGTACGGCCTGAGTGTGTTTGGCACGGCGCGCGGTCCCGGCCCTGACGGGCAACTCCGCACCAGTTCATTCAACTACGGGGGGGGGGAGACAGAAGACCTGCGCAGCGCACCTGCCAGCGAACGGTTTGGCATGGGCGACATGATGCGCGACTTGACCCGCTCTGTGGTGACGCAGGGCGTCACGGAATGTTTTGGTGGCAAGTTTGTGGGTGATGTGGTGCTGTCACCCATGGCTGTGGCCACACTGTTGGGGTGGTTTCAAGGGCAAGTGAGTGATCTGGCCTTGATTTCGGGCAGCTCTATGTTCCGTGACCGCGTGGGCGAACTCGTAGCCTCGCCCATGTTGAGTCTGGCCAGTCGGTTCGATGCCCCTGGAGTCGTCGCCGTGTCTGCCGATGCGTTTGTGGCGGCGCCCGTGCAGTTGCTGGCGCACGGGCGCCTTCAAACGTTGACCCCCAGCCTGTATGGCAGCCGAAAGACCGGCCTGGCGCATGTACCCACGGCGTCCAGCGGTTGGGAGTTGCAGGCCGGATCCACACCATTGGCCGAACTGTTGCACGGTGTGCCACGCGGTGCGGTGGTCGGGCGTTTGTCCATGGGCAGCCCGGCTGCCAACGGCGACTTTTCCGGGATCATCAAAAACAGTTTTGCGATGGATGGCGGAATTGTAGGCACGGCCCTCTCCGAGACCATGATCAACGGCAACGTGGCGCAGATGCTGCGCGATGTGGTGGCCGTCAGCGCCGAGCGCATCGATGCCGGCGGCTGGTGCATGCCCTGGGTGCGGGTGTCCGGGCTGCACTTCTCTTAAGAACTCTCTTCTGAGCCCGCAGAAGGGATGGGGCGAACGCCGCCGTTCGTGTCCCCCGCCCGTTCCGGGCTCCTCCTTGACCTCACTTTGGCATTCACCCCATCCCTTCTGCTGCGAAGGTGCGCTTTGTTCTCGTATTTCTTCTATACGTGCACCAATTGCAGTGGCGGATCAGGTGGGTTGGGCGTTTTGCGCAGGTAAAGGAGGAGCCCGCACAGCGGGCGGGGGACACGGAGCAAAACGTCCGACCCACCTGATCCACCGTTGACCCTGAAGATGCCGGGTCCAAACGGGTCGGCGACAATCAGCGACTCTATGCAAGCACTGAACACCCTTGAAGACTGGCTAGCCCACTGCGAGCGCCTGCACCCCACCGGCATCGACATGGGCCTGGAGCGCGTGCGCGCCGTGGCCCAGCGCATGGCTATCCGCTTCGACTGCCCGGTGATCACCGTGGCTGGCACCAATGGCAAGGGCTCCACCTGCGCCATGCTGGAGTCCATCCTGGGGCAGGCCGGGTACCGAACCGGCCTCTTCACCTCGCCCCACCTGGTGCACTTTGAGGAGCGCCTGCGTTTGCTGGGTCAGTCCGTCGATGCTGCAGATTTGGTAGCAGGCTTTGCCGCAGTGGAGAGGGCTAGAGCCCTAAATGGCGATGTGATATCGCTCAGTTACTTCGAATTCTCCATGCTGGCCATCTTTGACGTGATGATGCGCAGCGGGCTTGACGTGGTGATTCTTGAAGTGGGGCTGGGTGGCCGGCTGGATTCAACCAACATCATCGACGCCGACTGCGCCATCATCACCAGCATCGACCTGGACCACATGGAAATACTTGGCCCGGACCGCGAAAGCATTGGCCGGGAAAAGGCGGGCATCATGCGCACCGGCAAACCGGTGATCGTCAGCGACCCCATGCCGCCACAAAGCGTGTTGGACCGGGCGTTGGAAGTGGGGGCCGACCTGTGGCGCAATGGACACGATTTCAACGTAGCGGGTGATCAACAGCAATGGGGTTGGGCCGGGCGCGGACGGCGCTACAGCGGGCTGGCCTATCCGGCACTGCGCGGTGCCAACCAATTAGTCAACGCGGCCGGAGTGCTGGCTGCACTGACTGCGCTGCGCGAGCGCTTGCCCGTCACCGCCCAAGCGGTGCGCAATGGCTTTGCCTTTGTCGAGTTGCCCGGGCGCTTTCAAATCATTCCGGGGCAACCCACGCTGGTGCTGGACGTGGCCCATAACCCGCATTCGGTAGCGGCGCTGGCGGCCAATCTGGATGCCATGGGCTACTTCCCCACTACCCATGCAGTGTTTGGCGCCATGGCCGATAAGGATCTGGCGCCGATGTTCGCCAAGATCAGCCCCGTCCTGGACCGCTGGTATTTCACCGACCTGCCCACCGCACGGGCCGCCCGTGGCGGCGCGTTGTTGGCCCAGTGGCAGGCCCAAAATACCCGTAAGGATGCGCGCGCATCCACCCATGTCGACCCCATGCAGGCCCTGCAGGCAGCCATAGCGGCGGCAGACCCCGCTGATAGAATCGTCGTCTTTGGATCGTTCTACACCGTGGGTGGCATCCTTTCACACGGTGTACCCCGGCTGCTGGCCAAACATCTGAACTCCTGAATCACCTCATCCATGGCCTTTTTCAAATTTCGCAAAGGTGGCGACGAGCATGCCACTCCCGCTCCAGCGCCCGAGAGCGTGGAGGCCATGCGCACGCGGGCCCGGCACCGGCTGATTGGTGCATCGGTGCTGGTAGTGGTCGGTGTCATTGGCTTCCCGCTGCTGTTCGATAGTCAGCCGCGACCGATTGCGGTGGATATTCCGATTGAGATTCCTGATAAAAACACGGTCAAACCCCTGGGCAGCGTGGCGCCCGCCAAGCAGGCGGCCAACATCGTGGTCGAGTCTGACGCTGGCAAGGAGCACGTGAGCCCGACTCCCGTCGTGTCGGCCACGCGTGCCGCCACGGGCACGGTGTCGGTCGCATCGGCGGTGGTTACGCCAGCGGCCGTCAAGCCGGTTGTCAAAGCGGAGCCCAAGCTGGTAGACAAATCCGCGGTGAAGCAGCCGGAAAAGCCGGCCGATAAGCCCCCGGCAGCGCCTTCGGACGATGGCGCCAAGGCGCGCGCGCTGCTGGAAGGCAGAGAGGCGGTGAAAGCGGCGTCTGCGCCTACCGCCGCGTCTGCGCCTGCAGCGACCGCCACCGCACGGTTTGTGGTGCAGATCGGCGCGTTTTCAGACGTGGCCAAGGCACATGAAGCCCGTGTCAAGCTGGAAAAAGCGGGCCTGAAAACCTATACCCAGGTCGTGCAGCCCAAGGAGGGCAAGCGCATCCGGGTCCGTGTGGGCCCCTTTGAATCCAAGGGCGAGGCCGACAAAGTGGCCGAGAAAGTCAAGAAGCTGGACCTGCCCGCTGCGATTCTGGAACTCTAAGCGCCCGTGCTGACCACCATGGCCACGCTAGACTGGATCTTTTTGGCTGTGTTGCTGGTCTCGATGGTGGTGGGCGCGTGGCGCGGGTTGGTCTACGAGATGTTGTCGCTAGCCAACTGGATAGCGGCCTTTGTGCTGGCGCAGTGGTTTGGTCCCGCCGCTGCCGAGTGGTTACCACTGGCCGGCGCCATCGAGGTGGTGCGCTTTCTGGCCGGGTTTGTCTTGGTTTTTGTGGTCGCCCTGTTTGTGGGTGGGCTGTTGGCATTCCTGATCCGCAAGCTGGTGGCCGCGATGGGCTTGCGGCCAGTGGACCGTGTGCTGGGTGCTGCCTTTGGCGTGGTGCGTGGGGTAGTGGTACTGCTGGCGCTCACCGTGGTGGTGGGCATGACGCCCATGAAATCAGGGTCCTGGTGGCACGAGTCCACCGGCGCCGGGATTGCAACCGTGGCCTTGCAAGGGCTTAAACCTGTGTTGCCCCAGGAATTTGGAAAGTATTTACCTTAAATGAGAAAATATCTATGTGCGGAATCGTTGGCGTAGTCAGTAGTGCCCCGGTTAACCAGCTGATCTATGACGCGCTGTTGCTGTTGCAGCACCGCGGCCAGGACGCGGCAGGCATCGTGACCCAGCAAGAGCGCAAGTTCTTCATGCACAAGGCCAAGGGCATGGTGCGCGACGTGTTTCGCACCCGCAACATGCGCTCGCTGCCCGGCAACTGCGGCCTGGGCCAGGTTCGCTACCCGACCGCGGGCAATGCCTTTAGCGAGGAAGAGGCCCAGCCCTTCTATGTGAATGCGCCCTTTGGCATCGTGCTGGTGCACAACGGCAATTTGACCAACGCGCACGCGCTGAAGGCCGAGCTGTTCAATACCGACCACCGCCACATCAACACCGAGAGTGACTCCGAGGTCTTGCTCAACGTTCTAGCGCACGAGATCGAACGCACCACGCGTGGCCTGCCGCTTCAGCCGCAGGATTTATTTGCTGCCGTGCGCAATGTACACAAGCGCGTCAGGGGCTCCTATGCGGTCATCGCGCTGATCGCCGGGCACGGCGTGCTGGCGTTTCGCGATCCGTTTGGTATCCGCCCGCTGTGCATGGGCAAGAGTGAAGGCAGCACCCTGTTGGCCAGTGAATCAGTGGCCCTGGAAGGCACGGGGTATCAGTTCGAGCGCAATGTGGACCCCGGCGAAGCCGTGTTCATTGCACTGGACGGCACGGTCCATGCGCAGCAGTGCGCCGACAACCCCCAACTCAACCCCTGCATTTTTGAATTTGTCTACCTGGCCCGCCCCGACTCGGTCATGGACAACATCTCGGTCTACCAAGCGCGCCTGAATTTGGGCGAGTCGTTGGCCAAGCGCGTGATTTCCACGGTGCCGCCCAATGAGATTGATGTGGTCATCCCCATCCCGGAGTCCAGCCGCCCCAGTGCCGCGCAGCTGGCCCAGTTGTTGGGTCTGCCATACCGCGAAGGTTTCGTGAAGAACCGCTATGTGGGCCGCACCTTCATCATGCCAGGCCAATCGGTGCGCAAGAAATCGGTGCGCCAGAAGCTCAACGCCATTGCCAGCGAATTCAAGGGCCGCAACGTGTTACTGGTCGACGATTCCATCGTGCGCGGCACCACCTCCAAAGAGATCGTGCAGATGGCGCGCGACGCCGGTGCCCGCAAGGTCTACCTAGCCAGCGCCGCACCACCCGTGCGCTACCCCAATGTCTACGGCATCGACATGCCTACCAGCAGCGAGCTGGTGGCGCACAACCGCTCGGTGGAAGAAATCCGCCAGATCATTGGTTGCGATGCGCTGATCTACCAGGACGTGGACGCCATGAAAAAGGCTATCGGCTCACTCAATTCCAAGATCATCGGTTTTGATGCATCGTGTTTTGACGGTGTGTACGTCACCGGTGACATCACCTCGGACGACATCGCACGTCTGAACGCCAGTCGTGTCGGCGGGGAAGAGAACCAGGAGGATACCTCCCGGCTGGCGTTGCCCAACCCTGAGGTTTGAAGAGAAGCATTGCCATGAAACACCAGACGCTACCAGAGGGCCTGCACCCGGACACACTGGCCATTCGTGCCGCAGTGGACCGCAGCCAGTACGGCGAAAACTCCGAGGCGCTGTACCTGACCAGTGGCTATGTGCAGCCCACGGCGGAGGCCGCGGCGCGGCGCTTTGCGGGCGATGAAGAGGGTTTTACGTACGGTCGCTACGGCAATCCGACGGTGAGCAGTTTTGAGCAGCGCTTGGCGAGCATGGAAGGGACCGAAGCCGCCATGTCCACGGCGTCCGGCATGTCCGCCATCCTGATGATGTGCATGGGCTTGCTGCAATCCGGCGACCACGTGGTGTGCTCGCAGTCGATGTTTGGCTCCACCATCAAGCTCATTGGCTCGGACTTGGCCAAGTTCGGCGTGCAATCGAGCTTTGTGTCGCAGACCGATGTCGATGCATGGCGTGCGGCCGTGCGGCCCAATACCAAACTGCTGTTTGCCGAGACGCCAACCAACCCACTGACCGAGGTGTGCGATATCGCCGCCCTGGCGGACATTGCGCACGAGGCGGGTGCGCTGCTGGCTGTGGACAACTGCTTTGCCACCCCTGCGCTACAGCGGCCGGTGGAACTGGGTGCCGACATCATCATGCACTCTGGCACCAAGTTTCTGGATGGACAAGGCCGTGTCATGGCGGGTGCCCTGTGCGCCAGCCAGCAAATGGTGACGGAGAAATTCTTGCCCGTGCTCAAGAGCGGCGGCATGACGCTGGCCCCCTTCAATGCCTGGGTGGTGCTCAAGGGGTTGGAGACGCTGGGCATCCGCATGCGGGCCCAGTCGGCACAGGCACTGGCCTTGGGGCAGTGGCTGGAAGGCCACCCCGCAGTGGACCGCGTTTTTTATCCGGGTCTTGAAAGCCATCCCCAGCACCACCTGGCGATGGCCCAACAGGGCGGGCTCGGTGGTGCGGTGTTGTCGTTCGCCGTCAAGGCCAACAACCCCGACGCTGCGCGCCAGCGGGCCTTTCATGTGCTGGACGCCATGCAGGTCATCTCACTTGCCACCAATCTGGGCGACACCAAGACCATGGCAGCGCACCCGGCCAGCACCTCGCACGGTCGCATGACCGAGGCGCAACGCCAGGCGGCCGGCATTGGCCAGGGCCTGATCCGCGTGGCCGTGGGCCTGGAACATATTGAAGACATAAAGACCGATCTCTTGCGCGGCCTGGATACCCTGAAATGACATCACGAAAAATTCGCACCCGCATCGCACCATCGCCTACCGGTTTTCTGCACCTGGGCACGGCCCGCACTGCGCTGTATTCCTGGGCCTTTGCACGCCATTTTGGTGGTGAGTTTGTGCTGCGCATTGAAGACACCGACGTGGCTCGCTCCACGCAGGATTCGGTCGACCAGATTCTGGAATCCATGCGCTGGCTGGGGCTGGACTACGACGAAGGGCCTATCTACCAGATGCAGCGGTTGGACCGTTACAAGGCAGTGATAGATCAGATGATTGCCGAGGGCAAAGCCTACCATTGCTACAGCACACCCGAAGAGCTGGAGGCCACGCGCGAGGCCAAGCGCGCCAAGGGTGAAAAGACTTTGTACGACGGTCGCTGGCGTCCCGCTGCGGGCAAGACACTGCCCGCCATTCCCGATGGCGTGCAACCAGTGGTGCGTTTCTGCAATCCGCTAGATGGTGACGTGACCTGGGACGATCTGGTGAAAGGCCCCATCACCATCAGCAACCGCGAGATCGATGACCTCATCATTGCACGCACGGATGGTATTCCGACCTACAACTTTGCGGTGGTGGTGGACGATTGGGACATGCAGATCAGCCATGTGTTCCGTGGTGATGAGCACATCAACAACACGCCGTGGCAGATCAATATTTTCAATGCACTGGGCGCGCCGCTGCCACAGTTTGGCCATTGCCCGATCATTCTGGGTGACGATGGTCAGAAGCTCTCCAAACGCCGCGGTGCCGTGAGTGTGACCGCGTATGAGGAGGGTGGCTACCTCCCGGAGGCAATGCTGAACTACCTGGCCCGCCTGGGCTGGAGCCATGGCGACGAAGAGCTGTTCAGTAGCGAGCAATTGGTGGCCTGGTTCGATGGCACCCACTTGAACAAGAGTCCCGCACAGTGGGACCCGGTCAAGCTGCTGTGGGTCAATGCGCAGTACATCAAGCAAGCCGATAGCACGCGACTGGCGAACTTGGTCGCGCAACAGTTGGTCAAGTTGGGCATCACGTTGGAAGCGGAAACCATCGCTACCCATCTGCCGCTGGTGTGCGCCCTGCTCAAGGACCGGTGTGACACCACCGTTGCGCTGGCTACCTGGGCCGCCAAGTTTTATGGCGATGTGACCCCCGATGCCACGGAGCAGGCGCAGCACGTGACCGATGCGGTGCGCCCGGCGGTGGTGCTTTTGGGCGAGAAGCTGGCTGCCTGCCCGTGGGACAAGGCTTCCATCGCCGCAGCCATCAAGGAAGTGCTGGCAGCGCATGCGATGAAGATGCCGCAACTGGCCATGCCGGTACGGGTTTTGGTGATGGGTACGGCCCAGACACCATCGCTGGATTCGGTGCTGGAAATCTGCGGTCGAGAAAAAGTCATCGCAAGACTTGCGAAAGCCTGATTTCTAAGGCTATAATTTGAGGCTCGGAAATTGAGAATGCTTTTAAAAGCTTTTTCGGATTACGGTGACGTAATAGGGGGTATAGCTCAGCTGGGAGAGCGCTTGCATGGCATGCAAGAGGTCAGCGGTTCGATCCCGCTTACCTCCACCAAAGTTTTCGAGAACGGATTAGTCCAAGGTTTTGACCCCATCGTCTAGAGGCCTAGGACACTACC
>CAINUX010000105.1 GCA_903853895.1 uncultured beta proteobacterium
GAAGCCCGGTGTGGCCATTGTGATTGATGGCGTGCCAGTGTTTGAGCGCACGGGCAAAGTCAATGTGAATCTGGACAACATCGATAGCATCAAGGTCATCAAGGGTGGAGCCTCCTATCTTTTCGGCGAAGACGCACTGGCTGGTGCGGTCATCATCACCACCAAGCGCGGCGCAACGAACAAAGGGGTCTCGCTGGAAAGCGATGTGGGCTCGTTTGGCTATCAACGCCTGCTCGCACGGGTAGGCTTTGCGAATGACGATTTGTCGGGGCACCTGCAGGTGTCCAGCCGCCAGGCCGATGACTACCACTACCAGTCCAACTATTCGGGCAAGGCCGTCACTGGCAACCTGCGCTGGTTGCTCAACTCCCATTCTGATTTGACCCTTGGGGTGGAAAAGGAAACGCGCTTTCGCGACAAGCACGGCGTGGTGACCGGCGTCACACAGGCCAATCAGGACCCGCAGGGCATCAATGGCCGCGACTATGCCCGCCATTTCGATGTCGACCTGCGCCGCATGAACCTCACGTATTCCAACGACATTTCCGAAAAGAGCAATTTGCTGGCGCTGGTGTATCAGTACACGGATCACACCATGTTCTGGTCGACGCCTCAACGGTTCTCGTCGACCGGTGCGGCCGTGACCAGCTCGGACGCGTACACGACTCTCAATGACTACGACCAGACGCAGCGCGGTTTCAAGAGCGAATTCCGCACAGCCGAGGGGCCGGTGGGTCTGATGGGCGGCGTGGAGATCAAGCGCAACCAGTATCTCAATTTGACCACCGCAAAGGTGAGCTACCGGAACAGCCCGGCGCCACCCACGACACTGATCGGTTCGATCTTTGGCGACGACGATACCCGCGAGGCAGTGCAAGCCATTTATGGTGAAGTGAAGTGGAGCCCGCTGGACAACTGGACGCTGACCGGCAACGCCCGCCACGACCAGATCACGCTGGACTACTTTGCCAAGCCGGTATCGGGCAACGGCAACGTCACCATCCAGGAGAGCAAGACATTTGACGCCAATAGTCTGCGCGTGGGCCTGGCCTTTACCGGCCAGAAAGACACTACGTGGTTTGGCAACCTTTCGACCGGTTTTCGGGCGCCCACGGTGGACCAGTTGTACCGCGGCAGCCAAAGCCCAACCACCAGTGTGGCCAACAACCCCAATCTGAAGCCTGAACAGGCTGTTACCTTTGAGCTGGGCATGCGCAAAGCCTTTGCGCTCATGCAACGCGACGCACAGATGGAAGCCACGCTGTTCCAGATTGACCGCAAGGATTTCATTCTGGACACCAATGGCCAGTACTCCAGCAGCAATGCGGCCCATATCGCCCGCTACGAGAACATTGGCGGCGCGCGATCCCGTGGTCTGGAACTGGCGCTGAAGTCCTCCATCTCGGATGCGCTGAGCTGGGATGTGGCCTATACCTATCTGGACGCCACTTTCACCCAGTACGACAAGTACTTGTTGGCCCTGGGCAACCCGCGCGGCATTCTGGTGGGAAGCACTCCGGCCTGCACCGTTGGCAATGCAGCCTTCAGCTGGAACAGCTGCTACCAGCTGGCGCCTTATAACAATACCGGCAACAAGGTTCCGCGCGTGCCACCGCATGCGCTCAACCTGCGTACCGCGTGGAAGCCTGCGCAGGGCTGGAAAGTCACCGGCGAACTGGACTACCGTGCAACAGCCTACGCGGACGAAATCAACCAGGAGAAGTGGCCTGAGCGCAGTGTCTTCAACCTGACCGTGGACTACGGCACCAAAGTGTCCTGGTTGGGTGGCAACACCCTGACCGCCTTTGTGCGTGTTGACAATGTGTTTGCCGCCAAGTACTTCACCATCGCGCGGGGTACCAATGATTCGCAGAGTTACGCTACTGCGTTCAAGTACGATGGCAAGTACACCGCCGAGGACATGTCCATCACGGTTGACCCGGGTCGCGTCTGGCGCGCCGGCTTGACTTTGCGGTTCTGAGGGAGCATGCAATGCAAGGCTTGCGCCCTATCGTTGAATTTGCGGTCTTTGGTGTGCTGCTGTTGCTCAGCGTGGCCTCTGTGGCCATTGCGCTGGAGCGGCTGCGCTTCTACCGGCAGGTGAATGCGCGGCTTTACGCCAGCCGGGCCCGTCTGGAAAGCGACCTCACCCGGCGCCTCAATGTCATCAGCACGGTGGCATCCAACTCGCCCTACATCGGTCTGCTGGGTACGGTTCTTGGAATCATGCTGACCTTTCAAACCCTGGGCGCCACCGGCGAGATGGATGTCAAGTCCATCATGACCGGGCTGGCCCTGGCGCTCAAGGCAACGGCCGCGGGCATCGTGGTGGCGATCCCCTGTGTGGCGTTGAACAACGTGCTGCGCAGGCGGGTGCGTGAGCGACTGACCGACTTTGACGAGGCACACGGTGGCTAGCGAAATGAGTGAAGAAATTGACGAGATCAACGTTGTGCCGCTGGTGGATGTGATGCTGGTTTTGCTGACCATTGTGCTGACGACGGCCACCTTCGTCGTCAACGGCCGCATTCCGGTCGACCTGGCGGCTTCAAAGTCGGCGCAGGCGGCACAGGTCGCACCCCTGGTTTTGACGCTGACCCATGAGCGGGTCCTGTTCCTCAATGATGCGCCGATAGCGCTGGGCCAAGGGCCGGGCAGCCTGTCCATGGCGCTGGAACACCACCCGCGCAGCACGCCAGTGGTGGTGCGCGCCGACGGTCGCCTCGCATTGACCGTGTTTGTGGAACTGGTGGACCAGGTCAAAACAATGGGCTTCACGCAAGTTAGCCTGGAGGTCAAACGCGCATGAACCCAAACCACTCTGCTTTCGGCAAAGCCGCTACCTATGACTGGGGGTTGTCGCTTGGGTTGCACACGCTGCTATTGGTTGGCGTGGGGTGGGGTGTATCGCACAGTACCGTCCCAAGCGCAGCGCATGTTCCGCTGGACCTGTCCGTCAGCTGGGTTGCCCCGGAAGTGCCGACTCCCCCGCCACAGACGAAGCAGGTGGTGCCCGTGGTACAGCCCAGTCGCACGCCAGTGCCTGCCGTTGTCAAACGCGAGGTAGCGCCAAGCCCGGTGGCTGCGTCCGATGTGGTGGTGGCGTCAGTGCCGGTAGTGGTCTCACCAACCCAGGCCCCTGCACAGGCCCAACCCGTGGCCAGGGCCGCACCCGTGGCCACTGCGGCACCGCCCGCGCTGGCCAAAGTGGACGAGCAACCGCGCTGGCACAACCACCTGGAGTCCATGCTGATCCAGCACAAGCAGTACCCGACAGTTGCCCGGCGCATGCGACAGGAAGGCATCGTGACCGTCGAGGCGCATTTCTCGCCGCAGGGCGAAGTGGTGCGCTGCCTGGTGGCCATCAGCTCCGGCTTCAAGGCGTTGGATGAGGCCGCATTGCAACTGGTGCGCCAGGCGGCTGAGGTGACGCGGCTCCAGAACCAGCCGGGGCGCATGGCCGAGCTGCGCATACCCATCGTTTACGAATTGAAGGACTCCTGAGATGAAACGCTATTTGCTGTGTTTGATGCTGGCGCTGGTCAGCTTCGGGGCCGCGTCAGCGGACAAAGTGGCGATTCTGTCCACCAAATTTGTGCTGGAGCGCAAGTTCAAGCTGATGGAGGCA
>CAINUX010000106.1 GCA_903853895.1 uncultured beta proteobacterium
CGCTTGATAGTGTCGCGGGCCACCTGGATGTAGTCGACGTGCGCATTGGTGGTGATTTCACCGGCCAGCACGACCAGGCCGGTGTTGGTCAGCGTCTCGGCTGCCACACGGGACTTGGGATCTTGTTTGAAAATAGCGTCCAGAATGGCATCGGAAATCTGGTCGGCAACCTTGTCAGGGTGGCCTTCAGAAACAGACTCGGACGTGAAGAGGAAATCGTTCGCCATGGTTCATTGCTCCAAAAAAACATCAAGTCGCGTTGCTTGGGCTTTGGGGCTTCGGCGAACGCTTTAGCAGAATTGTCATTTACGACAAGGCACAATGGCAACCCAATCGAGAATCGCCACCGTGTGCGTCGCCCTGCAAGTAGTTCCGTAACTCAGCGACACGCGCGATTTTATCCCAGACCTGTAGTCTCCCTAGAAATGTTGCCCTTCTTGTCTTTGTGGGTGTTTGTTGTACGCAGGACTGCACGCGCATGCTGACCCGCGCCGTTTTGATGCTGGTGGGGTGGATGGGTTACTTGCCGTTGCCCGTGGTCCGCGCCTTGGGTGCGGCGCTCGGCCGCTTGCTGTATGGTCTGGTGGCGTCCCGGCGCCGGGTGGTGTTGACCAATCTGAGCCTGTGTTTTTCGCAGTGGTCAGAGGCTGAGGTGCGCGCACAGGCGGCTCAGGTGTTCATTCACTTTGCGCAAAGCTGGCTGGACCGGGGCTGGCTGTGGCATGGCTCGCCCCGGCTCACGCAAAGGCGCCTGCGCCTGACGGGCGCTTTGCACGAGCTGGACGGTGACGGGCCGACCGTGCTCTTTGCGCCGCACTTCATGGGCCTGGACGCGGGCTGGACGGCGTTGACCCAGCAGATTCCCCGGCACTTCACCACCATTTATACCGACCAGGCCAATCCGGTGTCGGATGCCTGGATCTTGCAGGGCCGCCAGCGGTTTGGCTCCGCGCGCCTGTTCGGACGCATTGAAGGCGTCAAACCCATTCTGGAAGCCTTGAAAAAGGGCGAGCCGCTGTATCTGCTTCCGGATATGAATTTTGGGCCGGAAGAGTCGGTATTTGTCCCCTTCTATGGTGTGGCCGCCGCCACCGTGCCATCGCTGGCGCGGTTTGCGAAGCTGGGGCGCGCCAAGGTGGTGCCTGTCATTTCCCGCATGACCCGCGAGGGCTATGACATCGAGGTGTTGCCAGCTTGGACCGATTTCCCGTCGGGCGACATACTGGCAGACACAGCCGTGATGAATGCGCGGCTGCAGGGCTATATCGACACCATGCCCTCGCAGTACTACTGGGTGCACAAACGCTTCAAGGACCGGCCCAACGGTGAGACGCCGCCGTACTGACGGTACGGCCCGTATTGCTGTTTGCTATTAAAAGTATAGCAATTTACGGTTATTTCACGAGGGCTTGCGCAGGAAATCGCTTAAATGGTATTGGACCAACCCGGGTTGCTCGTGGATGATCCAGTGCGAGGCACCGGGAACCCTGTGCAGCGTGAGGTCGGGCACATAGGCGTCCAGGCCGTCAATCAACTCCGGCGGCAGCGCTGCGTCATCGAGTCCCCAGACCACCAGCGTGGGAACAGCAATGGTCAGCATGCTGGCGGGCAGCGCTACGGCCGCCGCGGCCGGGTCCTCGGGCCGGGGCGGGCGCAGGGGTGAGGAGCGGTAGTAATTGCAGCCGCCGCGCAGGCCCTGCGACCAGACGTCGCGGTACTGGTCCTTGACCGCTTCCGTCAGCCACGGAGTGGGCCGCTCGCCGGTGAATTCATGGGTCAGGAAGCCCCACAGGCGCTCGTAGTCATTGGAGGTCAGCAGCTTTTCTGCATCGTCGCGGATCAGGAAGTTCATATAGGCGCTGGCCTGTTGCTGCGCCGGATTGTTCGTGAGTTCACGCAAAAACGTGCCCGGATGCGGCGAATTGATGATGGCCAGCCGCTTCGTCAAATGGGGCAGCTGGTTAGCAAAGTTCCACGCCACGGCGCCACCCCAGTCGTGGGCCACCAGGCATTCCAGCGTTTGGGATCCCCCGGTTTCGATGGCCACCAGCGCAGCGATGTCCTGCACCAGGTATTTGGGGCGGTAGGCTGCGACGTTCGGAGGCGCCGACGACCGCTCAAAACCCCGCAGGTTGGGTGCCACACAGCGGTAGCCACCGTTCTCGTCTTTGGAAAAGTGCTCCAGCAGCGCATCCCAGACGAAGGCACCTTCGGGAAAACCGTGCAGAAAGATCAGCACGGGGCGCCCCGGTGATCCCGTCGCCCTGCAACTCAGCGTGATGCCGTGGGGCAGCGGCTGCAGGTAGGTCTCGATCATTCCTCAGCAGGAGTTTCGGGTGTTAGTGTTGCGGGCGCGGTCTTGGCGGGCGGATGTGCCCACTTCCACAGCAGTTGGGCCACGTCATCGACGCCCTTGCGCTTTGTAGCGGAGAAGAGCATGACCTCGCCGCCGCCGGCCTGCAATTTCGTAATGGACAGAATCTTGGTGGCTTCGCTGCGGGTCAGTTTGTCGGATTTGGTGAGGATGATCAAAAACTTCAGGCCCTCCTGCACTCGGGGGCGGATGACGTCCAGCAGAATCTCGTCCAGCTCGGTCAGGCCGTGGCGCGGATCGCACATCAGCACAATGCCCATCAGGTTTTCGCGGGTGATAAGGTAGTTGGCCATCACCTGTTGCCAGCGGATCTTGTCCTGCTTGGGAACGGCCGCATAGCCGTAGCCTGGCAGGTCGGTCAGAATGGCGTCGGTGACGCCTTGCTTGCCCAGGCTGAACAGGTTGATGTGCTGGGTGCGCCCCGGCTTTTTGGATGCATACGCCAACTGCTTTTGTTGCGTCAGCGTGTTGATGCAGGTGGATTTTCCGGCGTTGGAGCGGCCGACGAAGGCAATCTCGGGAACGTCCAGCGGGGGCAAAAAGTGTAGTTCGGGTGCAGTCGTCAAGAATTTGGCGGTATGCAGCCATCCCAACGCGATGGCTGCGGGCGTTTTTTCGCCAACCCCAGCCTTGGGCGCAGGTGGGGTAAAGGTGGTTGAGTTTGTGTTGGTAGTCATTGAGTAAGGCGATAGACCCGAGCCGCATTGTAGAATGCCCTCTGTTTTGCCCACCAGACATACAGCAGCACCATGAAGTTGATTGCCCATTTGCTCTTCGCCGCCGTTGCGGCCGCCTCGTCCTCTTTTGCCTTCGCAGCGGACGCCGCCGCGCCGGCGGCGCATGCCGCAGCGCCAGCTGCCAAGGTGAAACCCGATTTGACAAAGGGTGAGGCAACGTATGCTGCAGTATGTGCGGCCTGCCATGGTGCAGACGGAAATTCCGGTACGCCTGCATACCCCAAGCTGGCTCAGCAGCATCCTGAATACCTGGTCAAGCAACTGCAAGAGTTCAAGTCCGACAAGCGCGCCAGCCCGATCATGAAGGGTTTTGCCTCCGTGTTGTCGGACGAAGATATGAGAAACGTTGCGTACTGGGTGGCGGCCAAAAAGGCCAAGCCCGGCACTGCGACTGAGAAAAGCTTAGTGCTGTTGGGTGAAAAAATCTACCGCGGCGGAATTGCAGATCGCCAGATCGCCGCTTGTGCGGGTTGCCACAGCCCTAACGGAGCGGGTATTCCCTCCCAGTTTCCCCGTGTCAGCGGTCAGCACGCTGACTATGCCGTGGCACAGTTGACTGCTTTCCGTGACGGCGTGCGCAAGAACAGCGTGCAAATGTCGCAGGTTGCCGCCAAGTTGAACGACCGTGAAATCAAGGCCGTTGCCGATTACATTGCCGGTTTGCGCTAAAACGCCGCGTTGACGTCCATCGCGTTGGTTCCGAGTGGAACCAAACGCTGGCCACAGTCCCTAAAGGGGCAGAAGCATCTCAGGATGGTTCTGCCCCTTTTTTTGTTACGCTGTAAGAAACCCGGCGTTGGCCCGACCAAGTACCAAACGAGGAAATTCCTATGCTGATCAAGACCCTGGGCAACGGTTTCAACCATCCCGTTGCCAGTGAAATAACTGACCGTGCGCATTATGAAGGCCGACGCGATATCCTGAAGCTGATGGCCACCGGAGCAGCCGGTGGTGTCATGGCCAGCTGGGCGTCGCGCCAGGCGCTGGCGCAGAGTCCGGGGCTGGTGCAGCGCCCGGGCAAGCTGGCTGCCCTGAGTGCCAAACCTTCTACGGTTGCGGGCGCCACAACGATGGAAAAGCCTACCGCCTATAAAGACGCCAGCACCTACAACAATTTTTATGAATTTGGCACCGACAAGGCAGACCCAGCGGCCAATGCTCACACCCTCAAGACCAGTCCTTGGACAGTCGAAATCGAGGGGCTGGTCAAAAAGCCGGGCAAGTTGGGGCTGGAAGAGTTGCTCAAGCTCAGCGCCATGGAAGAGCGCTTGTACCGCCTGCGCTGCGTCGAAGGTTGGTCCATGGTGATTCCCTGGGTGGGCTACTCGCTGGCCGATCTGATACGGCACGTGGAGCCTTTGGGCAACGCCAAGTATGTGGAGTTCGTCACACTTGCCGATCCCAAGACCATGCCGTTTGTTGGTTCGCGGGTGCTCGACTGGCCCTATGTCGAGGCGCTGCGGCTGGATGAAGCCCTGCATCCCTTGACGCTGCTGGCCTTTGGCATGTACGGCGAGGTTTTGCCCAATCAAAGTGGTGCTCCTGTGCGACTGGTGGTGCCGTGGAAATATGGGTTCAAGAGCGGAAAGAGCATTGTCAAGATCCGTTTTACCGACAAGCAGCCGGCCACCGCCTGGAACAAGGCTGCGGCCAACGAATACGGCTTCTACTCCAACGTCAATCCCAATGTGGACCATCCCCGCTGGAGCCAGGCGTCCGAACGCCGCATTGGCGAAGACGGCCTGTTCGCCAAGAAGCGCAAGACGCTGATGTTCAACGGGTACGAGGCACAGGTTGGCCAGCTGTATGCAGGCATGGACTTGAAGAAACTGTTCTGAGCGGACGATGCGAGTTGTCCTGAATCAGTGCCTGTCCAGCAAGTTTGCCAAACCTGTTGCTTTTGCGCTGGCGCTGCTGCCTTTTCTCTGGCTGGTGACTGCTGCGGCGCTGGATTGGCTGGGGGCCAATCCGGCGGAGGCGTTGGAGCGCTCCACGGGTGATTGGACTCTGCGCATGTTGTGCGTGGTGCTGGCCGTCACACCCTTGCGCACCATGGCGGGATTGCCGGCGTTGGCACGGTTTCGGCGCATGGCGGGGCTTTTTGTGTACTTCTACGCGGTGTTGCACTTGCTGGCCTACAGTTGGTTTGACATGGGCTTTGACTTGGCGGATATCGCCAAAGACATCATCAAGCGACCCTTCGTGCTGGTCGGGTTCACCGCCATCGTGCTGCTGACTCCGCTGGCCTTGACGTCGTTCAACCGGGCCATTCGCGCATTGGGTGGCCGCCGGTGGCAGTTGTTGCACCGGTTGGTGTACGCGGTGGCGGTTCTGGCCATCGTGCATTTCTTCTGGATGCGGGCCGGTAAAAACAACTTTGCCGAGGTGGCGGTATATGCCGCGATTTTTGGCAGTCTGTTGGGCTGGCGTGTGGCGAACGCTGTTAAGAAAAAGGCCAGCCAGGCCTCGTCCATGTTGCGTAGTTAGCTATAAAAAAGATAGCAATTGGGTGGGGCTGTAAATCACTCTGCTGTGGTGGCGGGGAGCGGAACTGGCAACACCTTTGCAGCGGTCGGCGCGGGCTTGGCGGGCAAATACAGTGCACCGGTCTGGCCGCAACCCGCCAAAGTGGACAACCCCGCACCAAGGACAATCGAGCTGACTAGAATTTGCTTTGTGATCAACATGGTGAAATTGTAATGACAGACTCCGAATTCATGGACCGCGCCGAGGCGTTGCTCAAAGCCGTTGAGACGGGCTGCGACTGCATCAATGATGAAACCGATGCCGATGTGGACAACCAGCGGGTCGGTGGCATGGTCACACTGACCTTTGCCAATCACAGCCAGATTGTGATTAACCAGCAAAAACCGCTGCACGAAATCTGGCTGGCGACCCGGGCCGGCGGTTTTCATTACCGCTGGCTGGATGGTTTCTGGCAGGACACCAAGGGGCAAGGAGAATTTTTTGCAGCGCTTTCCAGCAACGCCTCGGCCCAGGCTGGGCAGGCGTTGCAGTTCCAGCCCTGATCAGTTCCTGAACAGGTCCAAGATCTTCTTCTTTTCTTCCGCGGGTGGTAGGGTTAGGGGCGTGGACTCCGGTTTGTCTTCCAGGCCCATGGCGGATACGCCGGAGCTCTTGACGTATTCGTCGTAGAACCACTCTCCACCCACATGGACCACGCCTTCCGGTGCCGCCATCTCGTTGACGGGTACATTCTTGAGTGCACTTTCCATGAACGTGATCCATACGGGCAGGCTCAGGCCGCCGCCGGTTTCACGGTCGCCGAGTTTGCGGGGCGTGTCATAGCCAATCCAGGTGACCGCCGTCAGGGTCGGGTTGTATCCAGCGAACCAGGCGTCCATCGAATCATTCGTTGTGCCGGTCTTGCCATAGACGTCCGGCCGTTTGAGGGTGGCTTGAGCCCGTGCGGCAGTGCCAGAGCGGGTCACTTCTTGCAGCAGGCTGGTCATCATGAAGGCATTGCGCGCATCAATGGCTCGGTCGAATTCTTCCAGAGCCGGTGGTTTGGACTCGACCAGCACTTTGCCACGCTGTTCGCTGACCTTGGAGACCATCCACGGGTTCACGCGGTAGCCGCCGTTGGCAAAGGTTGAGTAACCGACCACCATTTGCATGGGCGTCACCGAGCCTGCGCCCAGGGCCATGGTGAGATAAGGTGGGTGTTTATCCGCCTCAAAACCAAATCGGGTAATCCACTCCTGCGCGTACTGGGTGCCGATGGCACGCAGGATCTGAATGGAGATCATGTTTTTCGATTTCGCCAGACCCCGGCGCAGCGTCATCGGGCCTTCAAACGTGCCGTCATAGTTCTTAGGCTCCCACGGTTGGCCACCGGTCACCCCCGCATCGAAGAACAGCGGCGCGTCATTGATCACGGTTGCTGGCGTGAAGCCCTTTTCCAGAGCTGCCGAATAAATGAAAGGCTTGAAGCTGGAGCCTGGCTGTCGCCACGCCTGGGTCACGTGGTTGAACTTGTTCTTGGTAAAGTCAAAACCGCCAACCAAGGCCTTGATGGAGCCGTCGCGTGGGTCAATCGCGACAAATGCACCCTCAACCTCGGGGAGTTGGGTAATCTCCCAGGTGTCTTTGATCGTCCTGGCCACCCGTATGACCGCGCCTTTACGCAGCTTGATATTGGGTGGCGCCTTGTCGGAGAGCCCTGATTGCGCAGGTTTGAGGCCGTCGCCGGTGATTTCCACCAGCACGCCGCCCGGTCGCATGGCCTTGATCTTCTTGGTGTCTGCCTCAAGCACGACGGCGGACATGACATCTCCGTTGTCGGGGTGGTCATCAAGTACATCGTCGATGGTTTCTTCAACGTCTGCCGGGTTGGCGGGCAGTACCACGAATTTCTCTGGCCCCCGGTAAACCTGACGGCGCTCGAAGTCCATGATGCCCCGCCGCAGGGCCTTGTAGGCGGCGTTCTGGTCAGCTGTGCGCAAGGTCGTGCGCACGTCCAAGCCACGGGTATAGGTTTCGTCGCCGTACTGGTTGTACATCAGTTGGCGCACCATTTCAGCGGCGTATTCCGCATGAACCTGGTTGTGGTTGGCGTTGGACCTGATTTTCAGTTCCTGCGCTTTGGCTGCTACGGCTTCTTTTTCGGAGATAAAGCCGTTTTCGAGCATCCGGTCGATGATGTGGCGCTGGCGAATTCGTGCGCGTTGGGGGTTGCTGATCGGGTTGTAGGCTGATGGCGCTTTGGGCAATCCCGCTAACATAGCTGCTTCAGCAATCGTGATGTCCTTCAACGGTTTGCCGTAATAGGCCTCAGATGCGGCCGCGAAACCGTAGGACCGGTTGCCCAGAAAAATCTGGTTCATGTAGATTTCAAGAATCTGGTCTTTGGAGAGAAGATGCTCCAGTTTGAACGTCAGAAGAATTTCATAGATCTTGCGCGTGAATGTTTTTTCCGACGAAAGGTAGACGTTTCGCGCCACTTGCATGGTGATGGTGGAAGCGCCCTGGCTCTTGGCCTTGCCGACGTTGGCCAATCCGGCGCGTATCACCCCCAGGTAGTCGACGCCTCCGTGTTGATAAAACCGTGCATCTTCAATAGCCAGCACTGCGTTGGTCATGACTTTGGGGATCTCGCCGATAGGTGTCAGATTGCGGCGCTCTTCGCCGAATTCCCCCATCAAGTCGCCTTCCGCCGAGAAAATCCGCAGCGGCAGTTTGGGCCGGTAATCGGAAAGGTCTGAAATGTCGGGCAAATTGGGAAAAGCCACCGCCAGTGCGATCGCAATGACCATGAGCAAGGACAGGGCGCCCGCAATGGCCAAGCCCAGCGTCCACAACACCGTCCGCACAAACCAATGCAAGCCTGATTTCTTCTTATCCGATGGAGCGGTATCTTTTTCAGCTGGTGTGGATTTGGAAGGCATATTGGATGGGCGGGGAGACCCAAGCATTATAAAAATCAGACAGGATGGGTTTGCGTCAGTGCGGTCGCCTGCATTGTTGCCCGTTCTTGAGTTCGTCGCAAAAACTGCCGTCAGATTTTGTAAAAGGATAAAAACCGTCTGCTTTTGGCAACGCTTGAAACGTCTTAAAACAGAAAAAACCTTTGCGGGACAAGGAGCTTACTGATAGCATTGAAGTGATTTCTTAAGTCTGTCCGGTGCTTGACCGGTATGTTTCAGGGGACCGTTTTGATCTCATTGGGGTCGTTTTTCAGTCGCCAGCCTGCTTCGATGTTCGGGCTGGATATCAGTTCCTCCAGTGTAAAGCTGGTGGAGTTGGGTCGTGACAAGGCCGGAAACCTGGTGCTGGAATGTTGCGCCATCGAGCCGCTGGAGCGGGGATGGATCACGGACGGCAATATCGAGAAATTTGAAGAAGTTGCCAACGCCTTGAAGCGTCTGGTCAAGAAGAGCGGCACCAAGACCAAGAATGTGGCCATGGCCCTGCCTCCGTCGGCCGTAATCACCAAGAAGATCGTGTTGCCAGGCGGTATGTCAGACCAGGAACTGGAACAACAGGTTGAAAATGAAGCCAACCAGTACATTCCCTTTCCGCTGGACGAAGTGAGTCTGGATTTCTGCGTGATAGGCCCTAGCGCCACATCCGCAGGCGACGTGGAGGTGCTGATTGCAGCCTCCCGCAAAGAAAAAGTACAAGATATTCAAGGCTTGGCCGAAGCGGCCGGATTGACGCCAGTGGTTGTCGACGTTGAGTCATATGCTTCGCGCCTAGCGGCCGGACGTCTGATTGAAAACTTACCGAACAAGGGTGCCGGTTTGATTGTTGCGTTGTTTGAGGTTGGCGCGTTAACGACCAGCATGCAAGTGCTTCGCGACGACGAGGTCCTGTACGACCGGGACCAAGCGTTTGGAGGTGCCCAACTAACCCAGTTGATTGTGCGTCAATACGGTTTTTCGCAAGAAGAGGCAGAAAGCAAAAAGCGTAGCGGTGAGTTGCCTGAGGACTATGAGGCTTCAGTGCTTCGTCCGTTTATTGAAACTATGGTCCAGGAGTTGGGCCGTGCGCTGCAGTTCTTCTTTACCAGCACGCCGCACAACAAGGTCGACTACATCATGTTGGCGGGTGGCTCTGCGGCATTGCCGGGTTTGACTGCGGCTGTTACGCAACACACCACATTCCCTTGCAACTTACTCAACCCGTTTGACGGCATGGAGATCGGGGATGGAATCCGGTTGAAGAAAATGACCCGTGAGGCGCCGTCCTACCTGACGTCCTGCGGCTTGGCCTTGCGGAGGTTTGCGCAGTGATTCTGATCAACCTGCTACCCCACCGCGAAGCAGCGCGCAAGCGTCGCCGTGACTTTTTCAATGTGTCATTGGGACTATCAGTGATTTTGGGTGTGCTCATCGCCGGCGCCATTTATGGGTGGTACCAAGCCGCCATATCGGAACAGGTGAGTACCAACACAGCACTTGAAACCGAAATCAAGAAACTTGAGAGCCAAATCAAGGACATCAGCACACTCGAAGCGGAGATTGCAGCCTTGCGGGCACGCCAACAGGCTGTTGAGGATCTCCAATCTGATCGCAATTTGCCCGTGCATTTGTTGACGGAAATAGTGAATCAGCTGCCCGACGGAGTTTATGTGGCAAGAATGGTGCAGGTTGACCAGTTAGTGACAATCAATGGGGTGGCGCAGTCCAATGAGCGGGTGTCAGAGCTGCTACGTAACTTGTCCAGCAACACACCTTGGTTCTCCAAGCCCGAATTGGTTGAAATTGTGGCCGGGACAGTTGCCCTGACACCCCGCGATCAGCGGCGGGTCGCCAATTTCACAATTCGCGTGCGGCTGGTGCGTGCCAGCGAGGCGGCAAAAGCTGCGAAGTCGGCTGCAGAAGCTTCTGCTCCGCTTGGAACGGCATCCATCCCTGTAGCTGCCGCGTCGGCAGCTGTTAAGAAATAGCAGGAATCTAATGGCTACCAAATCTTTGGGTTCAATTGATTTTTCGCAGCTTCAGCAAACGCTGACCGAGCAATTTAGTGGGCTGGATCCGAAAGACCCTTCTTCTTGGCCTTCGATTCCGCGCTACGCGCTGTTTGCAGTGACGTCCATCGTTATCGTCGTAGCGCTGTGGTTCGCTTGGCTGGATGGGGAAAACGAAATACTGATACAAGAGCAAGCCAAAGAAGTCAAGCTCCGTGAGGACTATAAAACCAAGTTGACGAAAGCGGTCAATCTGGACGTGCTGAAGAAACAGCGTGAACAGGTTCAACAGTATGTCACCCAGCTTGAGAAGCAGTTGCCAAGCAAGGCTGAGATGGATGCGTTGCTGTCCGATATCAACCAGGCTGGATTGGGGCGCAGTCTGCAGTTTGACCTGTTCCGGCCAGGCCAGATCGCGGTGAAGGACTACTATGCAGAGCTACCAATCGCTATCAAAGTAACTGGTAAGTACCATGACATCGGGGCCTTTGCATCTGACATTGCGAATTTGTCGCGCATCGTTACTCTCAATAACCTCACGATATCTCCGAAGCCAGATGGGACGTTGATTCTTGACTCAACTGCGAAGACGTTCCGCTATCTTGATAAGGACGAAGTAGCGGCGCAGAGTAAGGCTTCCAAGGGAGGCAAGAAATGAGATTTTTGATCGCTTTGTCTGCCGCATGCTTGTTGTTCGCTCTCGCTGGTTGCGGTGCCTCACGGGACGATGACATTCGGCAGTGGATGTTGGAAGAGCGCAATCAGACGCGCCCCAAGGTGGACCCCATTCCCGCACCAAAACAGTTCAAGCCAGAGGCCTACACGAACGCAGCTGCAATAGAGCCCTTTAGCAAGGAAAAGCTCACTCAGGCGCTGAAGCGCGATTCTTCACAGGCCGTGGCCAACGGGGCGCTGGTAGCTCCAGAGCTGGCACGCAGGAAAGAGCCAATGGAGGCATTTCCGCTGGACGCAATGGCATTAGTGGGAAGCATTTTCAAGGCGGGGCAGCCGGTGGCCTTGGTGAAGGTTGACAATCTTCTTTACCAAGTCAAGCAAGGCAGCTATCTCGGCCAAAACTACGGCAAGGTGATGAAAATCAGTGAAACCGAGGTTACGCTGCGTGAAATTGTGCAGGATGCAGTCGGCGAGTGGATTGAACGGGTTGCGACGCTACAGTTGCAAGAGAGGTCTAAATGAAAAATCAGAATCAGCGATTGGGTTTGCACATGTGGCATAGGCTTGTTTTTTCGGTCTTTCTTCTGTGTGGCGCGGGAGCGTACGCGCAAACCGCCATTGAAGCGGTCACCGGCTCAGTTCAGGGCGGATCGGAGGTCGTGCGTATCGACCTGACGAAGGAGCTGACAGCCGTTCCTACAGGTTTTGCCATCCAATCACCAGCACGTATTGCGCTCGATTTTCCCGGCGTCTCTAGTGCGATGGGTCGTTCGACGGTCGAATTGAATCAAGGTAATTTGAAATCTGTAAGCGTCGTTCAAGCTGGCGAACGTACCAGGGTTGTTTTGAATTTGAAGCACCCAGCGGCATACACTGCAGAAATCCAGGGTAAGTCTTTGCTAGTGGTGCTTGAGTCCGTGACACCCAGTACGCCGACCGCTGCCGTCGCAGCCACTTTTGCAGAAAATCGTAGCCGCGAGTCAGCACCGTTGAAGGACCTTGATTTCCGTAGGACAACTGACGGCGCCGGTCGAGTAGTAGTGACGCTGCCGAACAACCAGGTTGGTGTCGATATTCGTCAACAAGGGCAAACACTGGTTGTGGAATTCATGAAGTCTTCGTTGCCTGAGGGGCTGCGTCGGCGCCTGGATGTGGCTGACTTTGGCACGCCCATCAAAACGGTAACCACGACACAAAGCGGGGATCGCGTGCGGATGGTGATCGAACCCACTGGCCAATGGGAACACAGTGCGTACCAAAGTGACGAGCAGTTTGTCATTGAGGTCAAGGAAATAAAGATCGACCCGAGAAAACTGACTCAAGGCGTTGGCTACACAGGCCAGAAGCTCTCGCTCAACTTCCAGAATATCGAAGTTCGATCTCTGTTGCAGGTGATCGCCGATTTCACGAATTTCAATATTGTTACGTCTGACTCGGTGTCAGGTTCCGTGACATTGCGCTTGCAGGATGTCCCATGGGATCAAGCACTGGACATCATCTTGCAGGCCAAAGGTTTGGGCCTTCGCAAGAGTGGCAATGTTCTGTGGGTTGCTCCAAAAGACGAAATCGCCGCTAAGGAGAAGTTGGATTTGGAGTCGGTGGTCGCTGTACAAGGATTGGAAGCCCTTCGGACCCAGTCTTTCCAGATTAACTATGCAAAGGCTGAAGAGATTGCTGCCTATTTCAAAGCTGACGGCGGTGGTGAAAAGGGATCGGCACGTATTCTTAGCACGCGTGGCAGTGTGATCGCAGAAAAACGAACCAACCAGTTGTTTGTAACGGATATTCCCAGCAAGCTCGAACAGGTTCAGCAACTTATTGCTAAATTGGACATTGCGGTTCGACAGGTCCTGATTGAAGCCCGGATTGTTGAGGCGACCGATACATTTGGTAAGTCGTTGGGCGTGAAATTGGGCGGATATGATGCAAGAGCCAATCAAGGCGGAGATAGTGGCTATCAGGTTAACGGTGACAACCGCGTTGCGTTTGGCGCAAGCTATTTCAATGCAGCCAAGACTTCCAATGCTAATGTTGAGGGTAAATTGTTGGTATCGGGTCCGGGTGCAGAATTCTTGACTATGCCCGCAGTTGTAAACTACCCTGCGTTGTCATCGCCTGCTGCCTTCGCCGTATCCATCTTCAACGCAACTGCGAATCGATTCCTCAATCTTGAAATTTCGGCATTGGAAGCGGATGGCAAAGGGAAAGTGGTTTCGAGTCCGCGCGTCGTTACGGCGGACCAGGTGAAAGCGACCATTGAGCAAGGGGAAGAGCTTCCCTATCAAGTGGCCTCTGCCAGCGGCGCAACGTCGATCGCGTTCCGAAAAGCCAATTTGAAGCTGGAAGTCACACCTCAAATTACCCCCGAAGGCAGCATCATTTTGAAACTGGATGTCACAAAGGATACGGTAGGACGACTGACGACTGCGGGCTTTGCCATTGATACGAAACACATTAATACCGAGGTTCTGGTTGAGAATGGCGGGACCGTTGTGATCGGTGGTATCTACGCGGAAACGAGTAAAGAAGATGAGACGAGAGTGCCACTCCTAGGTGATTTGCCCTACGTCGGCAATTTGTTCAAGAGCAAGGTCCGTTCGACAGCGAAGCAAGAGTTGCTGGTGTTCATTACACCCAAGATGATTTCTGATCGCGGTGTGACGCGATAATTCTTCTAACACGACAACACAAGAGTTCATCATGCGCATCCTTTCTTACTTGACGACATTTTTAGTCGCTGTTTTACTCGCTGCCTGTGGAGGTGGAGGTGGATCACCGGGGTTGAGTTCAGGGTCGGTTTCGGCGTTGTCTGTTGCGGCACCTGCTGCGGTGACACTGCAGGTTGGTTCAACCCAGCAGTACACGGTCCAGGGTGGCGTGAAGCCCTATGTTGTCTTTAGCAGTGACCCGTCGGTGGCTGTCGGCTGGCTTGTTGGTGAAAACGTGTTCTCAATAGGGACAATCGTGGCAGGCAAAGCGACTGTTACATTGCAGGACGCGAAGGGAACCAAATTTGACATTGCTCTTGTTGCGGGTTCAAACACGGCATTTTTCACATCCATGCCGCCACTGCTGAAAATCGCCCCGGGGACTTTTGGAACGCATACGTTCATTCTGGGCGGTGGCGTGCCACCGTACAAGGCAGTTAGTGAGGTCCCGGCGGCGGTTTCGGTATCGGTTAATGGGACTGTGTTGACGGTCACAGCCCTGCTGTCGAAGGCCGACCCGCTTCAACCACTGTCGTCAATCGTTACATTGACCGATTCTGCTCAGCAGCAAGCGGTCATTGCAAGTTCTGTGCAAACCGCTGCGGTGCTTCTTTCGGTAGCTCCGGACGCCATGACAGTGGCTCTTGGTGATGTAATTCGCGCGATCATTACTGGGGGAACGCCTCCGTACCGATTGTTGGTTGGCATTGACGACACAATTCTGTCACCAAAAATTGTTAATGGGAACCAACTGGAAGGTGTGGCGGGGCAGGTAGCCGCAGGCGCTGGTATTCGCATTATCGATTCCAATGGTATTCAGGTTGGCGTAACCGTAACCATTTCTAATATTGCGGATGTTTTGCGAGTCTCCCCAGGTGTCCTTTCGATTCCTGAGAGTGCGAGTACCCCAAGTCTTTCACTTAGCGTCTTTGGAGTTTCATCATCGGGGGGGATTCAGGTGTTTAGTAGTGACAACAATTTCCTGAAGCCCGGCACACCTGTGAAGAATGCTGCTGGAACTGGATACGACATCCCCTTGACAGGTGGGAACACTTGCTCGGCAACTGTTGCCCCCGCTGTTGCACCTGTCGTCGGACCTCCATTTGTACCTGGGACGCCAGCTGCTGGTGGGGATAGGGTAATCACGATCACGGTTCTGGATGCCAAGGGCAGCACCGGTACGAGCACGATTACCATCAAGGACAACAACGGCGTTGCAGGTTGCTAGTATTGCCGCGTGGCATCGTTTGACAAACTGGCGCCAGACAGGGTCACTCGCGTGATCGGTTTGGTCGGCCTACCCGGTTCCGGAAAATCCACAGTCGGGCGCCAACTCGCCCGGCGGCTGCAGCTGCCTTTTTATGATTCCGATCACGTTATCGAAGAGCGCTTGGGTTGCCCCATCCGGGTCGCTTTTGAGCGTGATGGAGAACCAGCGTTTCGGGACTTGGAAGAAGCAGTCCTAGATGAACTGACACAAATCCCTCGCGCGGTGATTTCAACGGGCGGTGGCGCAGTCATCCGCCCCGCGACGCGCCAGCATTTGCGGGAGCGCGGTCAAGTGGTCTACCTCAATTCAACACCCGACGAAATTTTTCGGCGGCTTCGGCACGACGTGAACCGTCCCCTTCTGCAGGTGGCAGATCCGTTGAGCCGACTGCGCGACCTGTATGCGCAGCGGGACCCGCTTTACCGCGAAACGGCGCACTTTGTCATTGAAACCGGTCGCCCGTCTGTGGCAACCCTGGTCAATATGATCGTGATGCAACTGGAACTGTCTGGGGTGACTCTAAACTAGCAGGCTATGCAAGCAACGAATTCCACGTCAAGCGTCACCATTGAATTGGGTGATCGCAGTTACCCTATTCATATTTCTTCCGGGCTGCTGTCCGATCCCGAAACCTTCGAAGCTTTGCCTGCTGGTGCAAGTGCGATGATCGTGACCAACGTGACGGTCGGGCCCTTGTACGGGCAGAGCCTGAAGAGCACACTGGAACGCCACTACAAAACAGTCCATGTTGTGACACTGCCAGACGGGGAATCGTACAAAAACTGGGAAACTCTGAATCTGATTTTTGATGCTTTGCTGGGCCACGCATGTGACCGCAAGACCGTGCTATTTGCCTTGGGTGGCGGTGTGATCGGCGACATGACCGGCTACGCGGCCGCAAGCTACATGCGCGGAGTGCCCTTTGTGCAGGTGCCCACTACCTTGTTGTCGCAGGTGGATTCATCGGTTGGGGGAAAGACTGGCATCAACCACCCGATGGGCAAGAACATGATTGGTGCCTTCTATCAGCCCCAACTCGTGGTGTGTGATCTGAACACACTGAAGACCTTGCCAGCGCGTGAACTCAGCGCGGGCCTGGCTGAGGTCATCAAGTACGGGCCGATTGCAGATCTCGCATTTCTGGACTGGATTGAAGCCAATATGGATCGCTTGCTGGCGCGCGATGTCGAGTCGCTGGCCTATGCGGTGAAGCGCAGCTGCGAGATCAAGGCCTGGGTTGTAGGACAGGACGAGCGGGAATCCGGGATACGCGCCATCCTCAATTTTGGACATACTTTCGGCCATGCCATCGAGGCCGGCATGGGTTACGGCAATTGGTTGCACGGCGAGGCAGTCGGCTGCGGCATGGTGATGGCGGCGCAACTCTCCCATGAACTGGGTCTGGTTGACGGCGATTTTGTCAAACGACTACGTACATTGGTTCAGCGGGCCGGGTTGCCCACGATTGGCCCGCGGTTGGACGCCAACGACAACGCCGGTCGCTATCTGGACCTGATGCGCGTGGACAAGAAAGCCGAAGGAGGGGAAATCCGGTTTGTACTGATCGACGGTCCAGCCCACGCGACTGTGCGCGGCGCGTCGGATGCAGTGGTGCGTCGCGTGATTGATGTGTGCACCGCCTGAGAAGCAAACAGCCTCGACGCGTTCGTATCACACAATGAAACTGGCACCGTATGCCTGCGATCCAACACAGTCACGTGGACGTAAATTTGTTGAGCCAGATGCACCGACACGCAACGCATTCCAGCGTGACCGGGACCGCATCGTCCACTCGACGGCGTTTCGACGCCTGGTGTACAAGACGCAGGTCTTTCTCAACCATGAGGGTGACCTGTTCCGCACCCGGCTGACGCACTCACTGGAGGTCGCTCAACTGGGGCGTTCGATTGCGCGGTCTCTCGCGTTGAACGAAGACCTGGTCGAAGCCATTGCGCTGGCCCATGATCTGGGTCACACGCCTTTTGGTCACGCCGGGCAGGACGCGCTCAACGAGTGCATGCGTGAATACGGTGGATTCGAGCACAACCTGCAGAGTCTGCGCGTGGTGGATGAACTGGAAGAGAGCTACCCGCAGTTTGATGGCATCAACCTCACGTTTGAGACGCGTGAAGGCATCCTCAAACACTGCAGCCTTAAAAACGCCCAGGCCATTGAAGCGATGGAGCCCAATGGAGTGGCTCGGCGATTTCTGGATAAAACACAACCGAGTCTGGAAGCCCAGTTGTGCAACCTTGCCGATGAAATCGCCTACAACGCCCACGACATTGACGACGGTGTACGCTCGGGATTGATCACTATGGCGCAACTGCAGGAAGTTGCCCTGGTTGACGGTTTTCACCGGCAGGTGATTGCAGAGTTCCCAACACTGGGCCAGAAGATTCAACAGCGGCGTCTTCTCTCTGAGACGATCCGGCGCATGCTCAGCGCACAGGTTTACGACGTGATCGCCATTAGCAATGCCGCCGTGACCGCCGCATCGCCCGCGTGCATCGAAGACGTGCGCACCATGGGGCCATTGCTGGCTTTCAGCGAGGACATGCGTCAGCAATCGGCACAACTCAAGCAATTCCTGTTTCGCAACCTGTATCGGCATCCGCAGGTCATGCAGACGACTGGCCTTGCCAAGCAGGTAGTGCGTGAACTATTCGAAGCCTATGTAGCAGCACCGCAGGAGTTGCCGGCATATTTTCGAACCAGATGGGGTGGTAGCGACGCGCAAACCAGCGCTCAAGTCTTACCCGCTCGTGTCGTGGCAGATTACATTGCCGGCATGACCGATCGGTTTGCCGCCCGTGAACACGAGCGCCTCACGGGAATACGACTACTAGGGTGATGGCCGGTTGGTTTTAGTCTGAAAGGGCGACTCGTTAGAATCACCCCAAACCAAGAGTGGCCCCGGAGGATTAGTGAGTTTTCTCAACGAATTGAAGTTGAAAGCCAGTGCGCTGCAAAGCCAGCAAACCGCGCAGTTGCAGGACTTCGAGGCCAACACCGAAGAGACCGAGCGGGTGTGCTATGTGGTCTGGAAGTATATGCAGGATCTGTCACGTCAACTCACCGTGATCGAGCCAGCAGCCCCGCGCTTCTCGCTTGACGGCAAAACACCGTGGCCCTCCATGAAGCTCTCGGATTTTCGCGTGGACTTCCGCAAGAAGAAACTGCGCGACAAGGATGTCTACGATTATGTAGCCATGGGCTGGGATATCGTGCCGCAGTCCGGGATGCCTGTTCATGGCTCCGTCAGTGTCAACTTTCCACCGGACCTGGAGCGGGTGCAAAAGCGCCTTTCGTTTGGTCATGTGGAGCATGAACGCAAAGATGTACGCCATCCGGAAAAGAACACTTTGCAGGCGATTCGCTTTGAATACACCGCCAAAGCCCGTGGAAACGTCACCATGACTGCGGATCACGACAACGGGCTGCTGGTGTTCAGACTGGCCAATGCAGATGGATTTGGTGTGGTCACAACGACCTGGGCTGCGACCAAAATCCAGCATTCCCTGTTGGATGAGCTGGCCAAGCTGATCGTGGCCCAGCCCAACCGATTCCTATGAGCGAACCACTGGACCATGGCGATGCGGTTGTGATCGACGACACCCGCCGCTGGTTGCAGCGCGCCGTGATTGGCCTGAACCTGTGCCCGTTTGCCAAATCGGTGGACGTCAAGGACCAGGTGCACTACGCGGTGACCCGGTCAGTCGGCTTCAAGGACTTGCTGGCAGACTTGAAGCAAGAGCTCAATGCGTTGTTGGCCCTTGACGCCACTGAGCGGGACACTACACTTTTCATAGCACCAGACGGTCTGGCCGATTTTCTGGAATTCAACGACTTTCTCGCCCAGGCGAATCGCCTGCTGGCCAAGCTGGGTTATGAGGGTGTCTTCCAAATCGCCAGTTTGCATCCGCAGTACCAGTTTGCCGATGCGCATCCGGATGCGATCACCAACTCCACCAACCGTTCCCCATACCCCACGCTGCACCTGTTGCGCGAGGACAGCATCGACCGGGCGGTGAAGGCCTTTCCCCATGCCGAGGCCATTTTTGAGACCAATATGCGGACCATGGAGAGCCTCGGCCCCGAAGGCTGGGCTGCGCTGGAAGTGGGCGCCAGAGCCGGGCGTGGCAAACTCCCACCATGAAACAGCACAAGCCCCGTTCGAATGCAGCTGCAGTTCCAGCGGCGGGCAAAACTGTGCCCGCCCACCCTCTGGCCGACGAAGTGCGCCCCGGCCAGAGTGTGGAACTGCTCAAGGAACTGCACATCCTCACCCGCGAGGGCAAGCTCAACCAGGATTCCAGGCGTAAGCTCAAGCAGGTCTACCACCTGTACCAGTTCATCGAAAAGCTGTTGCTGGAGCTGCCGCAAGGCGGTGAGGGCGCCACGTTGGCGGACCATGGCGCGGGCAAGTCGTATTTGGGTTTCATCATTTACGACCTCTTTTTCAAGAGCCTGCACAGCGGCCATATCTACGGCATCGAAACCCGGCCGGAGCTGGTGCAGAAATCCCGCGAGCTGGCTGCACGTTTGGGGTTCGAGAGAATGTCGTTTCTGAATCTCAGCGTGGCCGAGTCCACCGCGTCCGATGCATTGCCAGATCAGATCGACGTGGTTACCGCCCTGCACGCCTGCGACACCGCAACCGACGACGCGATCGCCTTCGGGTTGAAAAAACAGGCACGTTACCTCGTATTGGTACCGTGCTGCCAAGCCGAAATCGCCCGCTGCCTGAACGCCAATAAGGCTTTGTCGCTGCGCCGCACGCCGCTGGCCGAGTTGTGGCGCCACCCGCTGCACACGCGCGAGATGGGCAGCCAGATCACCAACGTGCTGCGCTGCCTGTACCTGGAGGCCAGTGGTTACCAGGTCACTGTGACCGAGCTGGTCGGCTGGGAGCACAGCATGAAGAACGAGCTCATCATCGCGCGGCGCACCGGCAAGCCCAACCACGCGGCGGCCCAGCGCCTGCAGTCGTTGTTGGCAGAGTTTGGCCTGACGGCGCTGATGGACACTCGCTTTTTGCTGCCATGGCCCGCCTTCCCCGCCTGACTCTGCCGGGTCATCCCCACCACATCATCCAGCGGGGCAACAACCGCCAGGCCATCTTTGCCACGGCGGCGGACCGCCAGATGATGCTGGACCTGCTGGACGAGAATGCCCGCAAGTTCGGTGTGGCCGTCCACGCCTATGTGCTGATGGACAACCACTTCCACCTGCTTGTCACGCCCCAGACCTTGGATGGTCTGCCGCAGATGATGCAGGCCGTCGGCCGACGCTATGTGCGCTACTTCAACGACAGCCAGCAACGCAGTGGCACCCTGTGGGAAGGGCGCTACAAATCCACGCTGATCCAGACCGAACGCTTCCTGCTGGCCTGCATGGCCTACATCGACCTCAACCCGGTGCGGGCCGGCATGGTGGCGCAGGCGCGGGACTACCCGTGGTCCAGCCACGCGCATTACATCGGGTTGCGCATAGACAAGCTGCTCACGCCCCACCCACTGGTCTGGGCCCTGGGCAACACCCCGTTTGCACGTGAAGCCGCCTACGCTGAATTGGTGCAGGCGGGCATCAGCGCGGGGCAGCAGCAGGCACTGACGGACTCGGCTTTGCGCGGCTGGGCCCTAGGCGAGCCCGATTTTGTAAAAAATCTACAAAAGATGACGGCGCGCAGGGTGTCAAAAAGTACGGCTGGGCGTCCGCTGGCAGCCAAAACACCATTGACGAAATAGGTCAGTAGCCCTCGTCAATATTGGCCTTATTGCTATCAATATTAATATGTCCCTAATTATTTGGTAATGATATTCTCAAATTAATAATTGGAATCTGACCCCAATTATTCCGCTTGGCATCTTTGTTGCGTTGCAGTATTCTTCAAGTCCATTGCAAAAACCCAGGAGAGTGCCATGACCACGGCAGCCGAGATCCAACATCTTCAGAACAACGGTTTGTATTCCAAGGAGCACGAGCATGACGCTTGCGGCGTGGGCTTTGTGGCCCATATTAAGGGCATCAAGTCGCACGATATCGTCAAGAATGCGTTGAAGATTCTGGAGAATCTGGACCACCGGGGTGCCGTCGGCGCGGACAAGCTGATGGGCGACGGCGCCGGTATCCTGATCCAGTTGCCCGATGCGCTGTACCGCGAAGAGATGGCGGCCCAGGGCGTGACCCTGCCACCACCCGGAGAATACGGCGTTGGCATGATTTTCCTGCCCAAGGAACACGCGTCCCGCCTGGCCTGCGAGCAGGAGATGGAGCGCGCCATCAAGGCCGAGGGCCAGGTGCTGCTGGGCTGGCGCGATGTGCCGGTCAACCGCGACATGCCCATGTCGCCCACCGTGCGCGAGAAGGAACCCATCCTGCGCCAGGTCTTTATTGGCCGTGGCAACGACGTCATTGTGCAGGACGCGCTGGAACGCAAGCTGTATGTGATCCGCAAGACGGCCAGCGCCGCCATCCAGAACCTGCACCTCAAGCACAGCAAAGAGTATTACGTGCCAAGCATGAGCAGCCGCACCGTGGTCTACAAGGGCTTGCTGTTGGCCGACCAAGTGGGTGTGTACTTTCGCGACCTTGAAGACGTGCGCTGCGTCTCCGCGCTGGGTCTGGTGCACCAGCGCTTCTCCACCAACACCTTCCCCGAGTGGCCGTTGGCCCACCCCTACCGCTATGTCGCCCACAACGGCGAGATCAACACCGTCAAGGGCAACTACAACTGGATGAAGGCGCGAGAGGGCGTGATGTCGTCTCCTGTGCTGGGCGCCGACCTGCAAAAGCTGTATCCCATCAGCTTCGCCAGCCAGTCCGACACGGCCACGTTCGACAACTGCCTGGAACTGCTCACCATGTCCGGCTATCCCATCAGCCAGGCTGTGATGATGATGATTCCAGAGCCGTGGGAAAACCACACCATGATGGATGAGCGCCGCCGCGCCTTCTACGAATACCACGCCGCCATGCTGGAGCCGTGGGACGGACCGGCCTCCATCGTGTTCACCGATGGCCGCCAGATCGGCGCCACGCTGGACCGCAATGGACTGCGCCCCTCACGCTACTGCATCACCGATGACGATCTGGTCATCATGGGTTCCGAGTCCGGCGTACTGCCCGTGCCCGAAAACAAGATCGTGCGCAAATGGCGTCTGCAACCCGGCAAGATGTTCCTGATCGACCTGGAGCAGGGCCGCATGGTTGACGACGAGGAACTCAAATCGAACCTGGCCAACAGCAAACCCTACAAGCAGTGGATCGAAAACTTGCGCATCAAGTTGGATGACGTGGTGTTTGCCGAGCGTCGTGTGGACGCTGCAATGGCACGGGTGGTAGAAGGCGTAGAGCCGAAACGCGCGACGGACAAGGTCGTTCTGCTGGACCGTCAGCAGGCATTCGGTTTCACCCAGGAAGACATCAAGTTCCTGATTGCGCCCATGGCTACCGCGGGCGAAGAGGCCATCGGCTCCATGGGCAACGACAGCCCATTGGCGGTGCTATCGGACAAGAACAAACCGCTGTACAACTACTTCAAGCAGTTGTTTGCGCAGGTAACCAACCCACCGATCGACCCGATCCGCGAAGCCATCGTCATGTCGCTGGTGTCCTTCATTGGCCCCAAGCCCAATTTGCTGGACATCAACCAGGTCAACCCGCCCATGCGCATGGAGGTGAGCCAGCCGGTGCTGGACTTTGCCGATATGGCAAAGCTGCACAACATCGAGAAGCACACACAGGGCAAGTTCCGCAGCTACACGCTGGACATTACCTACCCATTGGATTGGGGTCACGAAGGTGTGGAAGCCAAACTGGCGTCGTTGTGCGCCGAAGCAGTGGACGCCATCAAGAGTGGCAAGAATATCCTGATCATCAGCGACCGCGGCATCAGCGCGAGGCAGGTTGCGATTCCGGCCCTGTTGGCATTGAGTGCGATTCACCAGCATCTGGTGATCGAGGGGCTTCGTACGACCGCAGGCCTGGTGGTGGAGACGGGCACAGCGCGTGAAGTGCACCACTTCGCTGTGCTGGCAGGCTACGGCGCCGAAGCGGTGCACCCCTACCTGGCGATGGAAACGCTGGTCAATATGCACAAGGACCTGCCGGGCGACCTCTCAAGCGAGAAGGCCATCTATAACTACGTCAAGGCAGTGGGAAAAGGGCTGTCCAAGATCATGTCCAAGATGGGTGTGTCGACCTATATGAGCTACTGCGGTGCGCAGCTCTTTGAGGCGATTGGCCTGTCCAGTGAGACGATTTCAAAGTACTTCACCGGAACACCCAGCCGCGTGGAAGGCATTGGCGTTTTCGAAATCGCCGAAGAAGCCATCCGCATGCACAAGGCGGCATTTGGTGCCGACCCGGTCCTGGCCAATGCGCTGGACGCCGGTGGTGAGTACGCCTGGCGCGCCCGCGGCGAAGAGCACATGTGGACGCCAGACACAATTGCCAAGCTGCAACACAGCACGCGATCCAACAACTGGAACACGTACAAGGAATACGCGCAGCTGGTCAACGACCAGAGCAAGCGCCACCTGACGCTGCGCGGCCTGTTTGAGTTCAAGATCGACACTGCCAAGGCGATTCCCGTGGACGAGGTAGAAAGCGCCAAGGAAATCGTCAAGCGTTTCGCCACGGGTGCCATGTCGCTGGGTTCCATCAGCACCGAAGCCCACGCCACACTGGCCATTGCCATGAACCGCATCGGCGGCAAGAGCAACACTGGCGAGGGTGGTGAAGACCCGGCTCGTTATCGCCAGGAACTCAAGGGCATCCCGATTCAGCAAGGCCAAACCATGGCCGACATCATCGGCAAGGATGTGGTTGAGGTCGACATCCCCATGAACGCCGGTGACAGCTTGCGCTCCCGCATCAAGCAGGTTGCATCGGGCCGCTTTGGCGTCACTGCCGAGTACCTCAACAGCGCCGACCAGATCCAGATCAAGATGGCACAGGGCGCCAAGCCTGGTGAAGGCGGCCAGCTGCCAGGCGGCAAGGTGTCCGAGTACATCGGTCGCCTGCGCCACTCGGTGCCGGGCGTGGGATTGATCTCGCCGCCACCGCACCACGACATCTACTCGATTGAAGACTTGGCACAGCTGATCCACGACCTGAAGAACGTCGCGCCGCACTCTGGTATCAGCGTCAAGCTGGTGAGTGAAATCGGTGTCGGCACCATCGCCGCCGGCGTGGCCAAGTGCAAGGCGGACCACGTGGTGATCGCCGGGCACGACGGTGGCACAGGTGCATCGCCCTGGTCGTCGATCAAACATTGCGGCAGCCCGTGGGAAATTGGTCTGGCCGAAACCCAGCAGACCCTGGTGCTGAACCGCCTGCGCAGCCGTATCCGCGTGCAGGCCGACGGCCAGATGAAGACCGGTCGCGACGTCGCCATTGGCGCGTTGTTGGGCGCCGATGAGTTTGGCTTTGCCACTGCACCGCTGGTGGTCGAAGGCTGCATCATGATGCGCAAGTGCCACCTTAACACCTGCCCGGTGGGCGTGGCCACACAAGACCCGGTGTTGCGCAAGAAGTTCACCGGCAAACCAGAGCATGTGGTGAACTACTTCTTCTTCATTGCCGAAGAAGTGCGCCAGATCATGGCCCAGTTGGGTATCCGCAAGTTCGACGATCTGATCGGCCGCTCAGACCTGCTGGACATGCGCAAGGGCATTGAGCACTGGAAAGCCAGTGGCCTGGATTTTGGCCGCCTGTTCGCCCAGCCGCAAGCGCCTGCCGATGTGCCCCGCTTCCAGACCCTCACACAAGACCACGGCCTGGAAAAGGCACTGGACAATGTGCTGATCGCCAAGAGCCGCGCCGCCATCGACAAGGGTGAAAAGGTGCAGTTCATGGAAGTGGCACGCAATGTCAACCGCTCCGTGGGTGCCATGCTCTCGGGCGCTGTTACCAAGGTGCACCCTGAAGGCTTGCCGGATGACACCATCCGCATCCAGTTGGAGGGAACCGGCGGTCAGTCCTTCGGCGCCTTCCTGACCCGCGGCATCACGCTCTACCTGATTGGTGACGCCAATGACTACACGGGCAAGGGTCTGTCAGGTGGCCGCGTCGTCGTGCGCCCAAGCATCGACTTCCGTGGCGTGGCCGTCAACAACACCATCGTCGGCAACACCGTGATGTACGGCGCCACTGCTGGAGAAGCCTTCTTCAGCGGTGTCGGCGGGGAGCGCTTTGCCGTACGCCTGTCGGGTGCCACGACCGTCGTCGAGGGTACTGGCGACCATGGGTGCGAATACATGACGGGCGGCACCGTGGCCGTGCTGGGTAAAACCGGACGCAACTTTGCCGCCGGCATGAGCGGTGGCATTGCCTATGTGTATGACGAAGACGGAAAATTTGCCAAGCGCTGCAACACCGCCATGGTTTCCATGGAAAAGGTGTTGACCGCATCTGAGCAGGAAGCAGCGATGGACAAATCCATCTGGCATCGCGGACTGAGCGACGAAGCCCAACTGCGCAAACTGCTGGAAGACCACAACCGCTGGACTGGCAGCAAGCGTGCCCGCGAATTGTTGGACGAATGGGACACGGCCCGTTCCAAGTTCGTCAAGGTATTCCCCAACGAGTACAAGCGTGCGCTGGGCGAAATCCATGCAAAGAAACAGGCTCTAGCCCACGTGAAACCTGCGCAAGCAGCTATCAAAAAAGAAGCAAAAGCGGCTAACTAACAACCTTGCGGCACAGACCAGGATTGCCGTAGGTAATCTGGTCTGCCCCCAACTGACTAGATAGGAAGAATCATGGGAAAAGTCACTGGTTTCATGGAGTATGAGCGCATCGAAGAGGGATACAAGCCTGTCCCAGAGCGCCTGAAGCACTTCAAGGAGTTTGTCATCGGACTCGACGATGCACAGGCCAATAAACAGGCGGCGCGCTGCATGGACTGCGGCACGCCGTTTTGCAATAGCGGCTGCCCGGTCAACAACATCATTCCGGATTTCAATGACATGGTGTACCAGGGCGACTGGAAGGCTGCCATCGACACCCTGCACAGCACCAACAACTTCCCCGAGTTCACCGGCCGCATCTGCCCCGCGCCCTGCGAGGCCGCCTGCACGCTGAATGTGAATGACGAGGCCGTGGGCATCAAGTCCATCGAGCACGCCATCATCGACCGCGCCTGGGCTGAGGGCTGGGTCCTGGCACAGCCGTCCAAGTTCAAGACCGGTAAGAGAGTGGCGGTGGTGGGCTCCGGCCCCGCAGGCATGGCGGCGGCCCAGCAACTGGCCCGCGTCGGCCATGACGTGACGTTGTTCGAAAAGAATGACCGCGTCGGCGGCCTGTTGCGCTACGGCATCCCCGACTTCAAGATGGAAAAGTCGCATATTGACCGCCGCGTCGACCAGCTGGTCAAGGAAGGCGTGACGATTCGCACCAGCGTATTGATTGGCGAGTTGCCCAAGGGCTCCAAGGTCACCAACTGGGCGAAAGAAACTATTTCTGCCGCACAGCTCCAAAAAGACTTTGACGCTGTGCTGCTGACCGGTGGTTCCGAGCAGTCGCGCGATCTGCCGGTGCCAGGTCGCGAGCTGGAAGGCGTCCACTTCGCCATGGAATTTCTGCCCCAGCAAAACAAGGTCAACGCCGGTGACAAGCTCAAGGGCCAGTTGCGGGCCGACGGCAAACACGTCATCGTCATCGGTGGCGGCGATACCGGTTCCGACTGCGTGGGCACCAGCAACCGCCACGGCGCGGTCAGCGTCACACAGTTCGAGGTCATGCCACAGCCTCCGGTGGAAGAAAACCGACCCATGACCTGGCCCTATTGGCCGATCAAGCTGCGCACCAGTTCCAGCCACGACGAAGGTTGTGACCGTGAATTCGCCATCTCCACCAAAGAGTTCATCGGTGAAAAGGGCAAGCTCACGGGGCTGAAGACCGTGCGCGTCGAGTGGAAAGAGGGAAAGATGGTCGAAGTGGCCGGTTCCGAGCAGGTACTCAAGGCAGACCTCGTTTTGCTTGCCATGGGCTTTGTAAATCCAGTGGCCACCGTTTTGGAGGCTTTTGGCGTCGACAAGGACGGCCGGGGCAATGCCAAGGCCAGCACCGAATTCACGGGTGGTTACGTCACCAATGTGCCCAAGGTGTTTGCGGCGGGCGACATACGCCGTGGTCAAAGCCTGGTGGTGTGGGCGATCCGCGAAGGCCGGCAGGCCGCCCGTTCGGTGGACGAGTACCTGATGGGGGCAAGCGACTTACCCCGCTGATACACGCCAGATACAAGGGTTAACGCGAATCCCGTATCATCCAAGAGCCGGAAATCGCCCGGCTTTTGCTTTTTATGGCTCCAAATTCGTCCAACGCCCTCGTAGAACTGCGCAACCTGACCTTTGGATACGGGCAGCGCGTCATTCTGGACGACGTTTCTCTCCAAGTGCCGCGCGGTAAGGTAACGGCGCTGATGGGTGCATCTGGCGGGGGCAAGACAACCATCTTGCGCCTGATAGGTGGCCAGAACCGGGCGCAAAAGGGCCAGATGCTGTTTGATGGCCAGGACGTGACGATCATGGACCCTTCCCAGCTGTACGCCGCGCGGCGGCGCATGGGCATGCTGTTCCAGTTTGGCGCCTTGTTTGCAGACCTGAACGTCTATGACAACGTGGCCTTCCCGCTGCGCGAGCACACGGACCTGTCGGAGGAGATGCTCCACGACATCGTGCTGATGAAGCTCAACGCTGTGGGCCTGCGCGGTGCGCGCGACATGATGCCCGGCGCACTGTCGGGCGGTATGGCGCGCCGTGTGGCGCTGGCCAGGGCCATTGCGCTGGACCCGGAACTGGTGATGTACGACGAGCCTTTTTCCGGCATCGATCCCATTTCGGTCGGCACCTCGGCCCACCTGATTCGTCAGCTCAATGATGCGATGGGTCTGACCAGCATTTTTGTCTCGCATGAGCTGGAGCAAACCTTTGCCATTGCAGACCATGTGATCATTCTGGCCAATGGGAAAGTGGCGTCCCAGGGAACCCCCCAGGAGGTGCTCCACAGCACAGACCCGCTGGTCTACCAGTATGTGAATGCCTTGTCCGAGGGGCCGGTTCGTTTCCACTACCCGGCCGTCTCAGTGGAGAATGATTTCGGAGTTGCACGATGACCTGGTACAAGCCCGCAGATGTAGGATTCGTGACACGCACCAAGATGGCAAACCTCGGGTATGCGGCCCGGCTGTTTTTCCGCCTGATCGTATCGGTGGTTCCAACCTTTAGACGGTTTGGACTGGTGCGTGACCAGATCCATTTTCTGGGCAATTATTCGCTGGCCATCATTGCGATATCGGGGCTGTTCGTCGGGTTTGTGTTTGGTCTGCAGGGTTACTACACCTTGCAGCGCTATGGGTCTTCCGAGGCCCTGGGCCTGTTGGTGACCCTGAGTCTGGTGCGTGAACTCGGTCCTGTAGTGACAGCCTTGCTGTTTGCCGGCCGGGCCGGAACATCATTGACTGCAGAGATTGGTCTGATGAAGGCGGGTGAGCAAATCAGTGTCATGGAGATGATGGCGGTGGATCCCATTCAGCGGGTTCTAGCGCCGCGCTTCTGGGCTGGCGTAGTCGCCATGCCCCTGCTCGCGGCCGTGTTCAGCGCCATGGGTGTCATTGGTGGCTGGGTCGTGGGTGTTCTCATGATTGGCGTGGATGGCGGCTCTTTCTGGAGTCAGATCCAGGGCGGGGTGGATGTCTGGCAAGACGTGGGCAATGGGGTCATCAAGAGCATTGTTTTTGGTCTTACGGTAACGTTTATTGCCGTGTTTCAGGGGTTTGAGGCGCAGGCCACACCGGAAGGCGTCGCCAGTGCAACCACCCGTACGGTTGTCGTGGCGTCCCTGGCGGTGCTCGGGCTGGATTTCATTCTGACCGCGATGATGTTTACGATTTAAGGAAGAGTTTATGCAGCGTTCCAAGATTGATGTGTGGGTTGGTTTGTTTGTGATCCTCGGGGGTGTGGCCATCCTGTTTCTGGCGCTGCAGTCGGCAAACCTGCTGTCCCTGAATTTTCAGTCCACCTACCGGGTGACGGCCAAGTTTGAAAACGTGGGTGGTCTCAAACGCGATGCCGCCGTGCGCAGTGCAGGCGTGGTCGTTGGTCGTGTGGAGTCGTTGGTGTTTGACGACAAGTCTTTTCAAGCCCGCGTCACACTCGCCCTGGAAAACCGTTACGCCTTCCCCAAGGACAGTTCCTTGAAGATTCTCACCAGTGGACTTCTAGGGGAGCAGTATCTGGGTCTTGAGGCCGGTGCTGCGGATACCAATTTGGTGGCAGGGGACGTCATTGGCGCAACCCAGTCCGCCGTGGTGCTGGAAAACCTGATCAGCCAATTCCTGTACAGCAAAGCTGCCGAGGGTGCCGGCCCGGGGACGGAGAAAAAATGAACGTGATGAAATCGCCTGTGAGGGCAGTGCAGCAGAAGCTCTGGCACGGTATGGGGGCACGTGGCGTCCTATTGGGCATGGTCGCCTTGTTGCAGGCCTGCAGCACGGTGCCCTACAAGGACCCCAGGGATCCGATGGAGTCATGGAACCGCAGCGTGTTCAAGTTCAATGATGCGGTGGATGCTGCCGTGGTTAAGCCAGTGGCGATCGCTTATCGGGACGTTTTGCCCCATTGGATGCGCACCGGTGTTGGTAATTTCTTCAATAACCTGGAAGACCTGTGGTCAGGTGTCAACAATGCCCTGCAGTTGCGCGCCCTGGATACCGCGGACAGTTTTGGACGTTTCGTGGTCAACACCACCATGGGATTTGGCGGTTTGCTGGATGTCGCGAGCGAAATGAACATGGAGCGCCACCCAGCCAACTTTGGCCTGACGCTGGGGCGTTGGGGTGTAGGCTCAGGGCCCTTTGTCGTCATCCCTTTTCTGGGGTCTTCAACCCTGCGAGATACGGCCGCACTATCCGTCGAGTTCAAGGGAAGCCTGGTTCGCAACATCAGTGATGACAGCACCCGCAATGCGCTGACGATCCTGAATCTGGTTGATACCCGGGCATCGTTCCTCAAGGCCGGCGAAGTGGTTGAAGAGGCTGCACTCGACAAATACAGCTTCACCCGCGATGCCTATTTGCAGCGGCGGCGCAACCAGGTCTTTGACGGCAACCCGCCCGACGAAGAGCCCGCCCCTGATCCCAGTGCACCGGATTAAACCTGACGCGTTGTTAAGCGACGTGACGTGAAGTAAAGCAAATGGAGAACACGATGAAACGAACATTTTTGCGCCAAACCCTGGTGTTGGTGGCACTCACCGCGGCTGCGTTGGCCGCACCCTTGGCATATGCCGAAGATGAGGCGCCGGATGCCTTGATCAAGCGGTTGTCGGTCGATGTTCTGGAAACAATCAAGAACGACAAGGCCATCCGCGCCGGCGATACTGCCAAGGTGGTGGCTTTGGTTGATTCGCGCATCATGCCCAATGTCAACTTTCAGCGCATGACCGCTTCGGCAGTCGGCCCGGCTTGGCGCCAAGCGACTCCCGAGCAGCAAAAACGGTTGCAGGAAGAGTTCAAAATTCTGCTGGTCCGCACCTATGCGGGCGCACTGGCGCAGGTGACGGACCAGAGCGTCAACATGAAGCCCCTTCGAGCAGCAGCTGAAGACAAAGAGGTGCTGGTCCGCTCCGAAATCAAGGGCAATGGAGAATCCATTCAGCTCGACTACCGTCTGGAGAAAACCCCGGGCCAGGGCGCTGGCTGGCGCATCTACAACCTCAACGTTCTGGGTGTGTGGCTGGTTGAAACGTACCGCAGTCAGTTCGCCCAGGAAATCAATGCCAAAGGCGTGGATGGCCTGATCGCCACACTGACCGAGCGCAACAAGGCCAACGGCAAAAAGGCCTGATGTGCTGAGTTTGCCTGCCGAGTTGACCCACGACCTTGCCACTGCCAGCCTGGCGCAGCTGGTGGACGGCATAGGTGCTGAAGCGTCGCCCGTGGTGGTAGATGCCTCACCACTGCAACGTTTCGACTCGTCTGCCCTGGCGGTGTTGCTGGAGTTGCGCCGCACGTGCCTGCGCGCTGGCAAGACCCTGGTCTTGCAGGGCCAGCCCCAACACCTCAGTGATTTGGCCACTCTCTACGGTATCGAAGGCCTGTTGCCTTCTGCCTGAACACTGGTCGCCTAAAATGGCGGTTCTCCATGTCTGCCATTTCCTTTCAGTCCGTCTCCAAGAGTTATCCATCGCCACGCGGCCCGAAAGGCGCCACGTTTTTGGCGCTGGATGGCGTGCAATTGGACATTGAAGAGGGCGAGTTCTTCGGCCTGCTGGGCCCCAATGGTGCTGGCAAAACCACCATGATCAGCATTTTGGCCGGTCTGACCCAAGCCACCAGCGGGCGCGTCACGGTACTGGGTAGCGACGTGCAAACTGACTACGCGCAGGCCCGTCGCAAGCTGGGCATTGTTCCGCAAGAGCTGGTGTTCGACCCGTTCTTCAACGTGCGCGAGGCCTTGCGTTTTCAGTCCGGCTATTTTGGTATCCGTAACAACGATGCCTGGATCGACGAACTGCTTGACAGCCTTGGCCTGGCCGACAAGGCGGGCGCCAACATGCGCCAGCTCTCGGGCGGCATGAAGCGCCGCATGCTGGTGGCCCAGGCGTTGGTGCACAAGCCACCAGTAATCGTGCTGGACGAGCCCACCGCCGGTGTGGACGTGGAACTGCGCCAGACCCTGTGGCAATTCGTCTCCAAGCTGAACAAGCAGGGTCACACGGTACTGCTAACCACCCATTACCTGGAAGAGGCCGAGGCGCTCTGCGGGCGTATTGCGATGCTGCAGGCCGGGCGCATCGTGGCGCTGGACCGCACCAGTGATCTGCTCAAGGCCGCCTCTGGCAATGTGCTGCGTTTCAAGACCACGGGTGCCTTGCCGCCCGCCCTGGCCGCGCGCGCGCGCGTGACTGGCAGCGTGGTCCAACTGCCCGCCCACAATGCACTGCAGATCGAGCAGTATCTGGCCGCTGTGCGCGAGTCAGGTCTGGTGGTGGAAGATGTGGAAATGCGCAAGGCCGATTTGGAAGACGTGTTCATCGAAATCATGAACCGCCATGTGCACCAGCCTGAGGTCGCAACATCATGACCGGCTGGCAAACCTTGCTGTACAAGGAAGTGCTGCGGTTCTGGAAGGTCGGCTTCCAGACCGTGGCGGCGCCTGTGCTGACGGCCATGATGTATTTGCTGATTTTTGGCCATGTGCTGGAAGATCACGTCAAGGTCTATGAAACCATTCGCTACACCGCATTTTTGGTCCCCGGCCTGGTGATGATGAGCGTGCTACAAAACGCATTTGCCAACAGTTCGTCATCACTCATCCAGAGCAAGATCATGGGCAATCTGGTCTTCCTGCTGCTCACGCCGCTGTCGCACTGGAGCTGGTTTGTGGCTTACGTGGGATCAAGCATCGTCCGGGGTCTGGTTGTCGGGGCTGGTGTGTTGCTGGTGGCGATTTGGTTTGCCCCGTTGACGTTTGCTGCACCCCTCTGGATCGTAGTCTTTGCCATTTTGGGCGCCGCCCTGATGGGGGCCATGGGGTTGATCGCCGGTTTGTGGGCGGAAAAATTTGACCAGCTAGCTGCATTCCAGAACTTTGTCATCATGCCCATGACGTTCTTGAGCGGCGTGTTCTATTCCATCCAGTCGCTCCCCGCGTTCTGGCAAAGCGTGAGCCACCTCAATCCGTTCTTCTACATGATTGACGGCTTTCGATATGGTTTTTTTGGTGTGAGCGATGCGTCTCCTTGGTTGAGCCTGGGCATCGTTGGCTCGGCCCTGACAGGCGTGAGCCTGATCGCCATGCATTTGCTACGCACCGGCTACAAAATTCGCAGCTGAACCTTTTTTACCACTATGACCGCAGAAGAAATTCAAACCCTGATCGAAGGCCACATTGCGTGTGAACTGTGCCATGTGGATGGCGATGGCCGTCACTGGTACGCCACCGTCGTTTCTGCCACATTTGAAAGCGTGCGTACGATTGCCCGCCACCAACGGGTGTACGCGGCCATGGGTTCGCGCATGAAGACCGACGAGGTGCACGCCTTGTCGATCAAAGCCCACACGCCCGCCGAGTGGGCAACGCTGACCGCCTGAAAGGCAACGACATGATCACACTCGCGCTGTCCAAGGGTCGCATCTTTGAGGAAACCCTGCCCCTGCTCAAAGCGGCAGGCATTGCAGTGCTGGACGACCCGGAAAGGTCCCGCAAGCTGATTCTGGACACCAATCTGCCCGACGTGCGCCTGCTGGTAGTGCGCGCCACTGACGTACCTACCTACGTTCAATACGGCGGCGCCGACTTGGGCATTACTGGCAAGGACACGCTGCTGGAACACGGAGGTCAGGGGTTGTACCAGCCGCTGGATTTGCAGATTGCCAAGTGCCGCATGAGCGTGGCGGTCCGCGCCGATTTTGATTACGCCTCTGCCATCAAACAGGGTTCGCGCCTGACGGTTGCTACCAAGTTTGTTGCCATTGCGCGCGAATTTTTCGCCTCCAAGGGCGTTCACGTCGACCTCATCAAGCTTTACGGCAGTATGGAACTGGCGCCCCTGGTGGGCATGGCCGATGCCATTGTGGATGTGGTCTCTACCGGTGGTACGCTCAAGGCCAACCACTTAGTTGAGGTGGAACAAATCATGGAGATCAGTTCGCGCCTGGTCGTGAACCAGGCCGCGCTCAAGCTCAAGCGCGAGCCGATTCGCAAGATCATCGATGCCTTTGCCAGCGCCATTGTGGTGCCCGCCTGAACCTTCTTCATTGCCATGACATTGTCCGCTACACCGCTTCGCCTATCGACTGCCGACAGCCAATTTGAGGCGGCCTTCCAGGCACGCCTGCATTGGGCAGCGGATACCGATGCGGCCATCGAGACCAGCGTAGCGGCCATCCTGCGCGACGTGCAGCTGCGGGGCGATGCCGCCGTGCTGGAGTACACCGCGCGCTGGGACCATGTACAGGCCGAGACGGTGGCAGAGCTGGAACTGACCCAGGCCGAACTCAAGGCCGCGTTTGACAGCATTCCGGCCAAGCAGCGCGAAGCATTGGAGGCGGCCGCACAACGCGTGCGCAGCTACCACGAGGCGCAAAAGCGTGCCTGTGGTGAGAGCTGGAGCTACCGCGACGAACACGGCAGCCTGCTGGGTCAGAAAGTCACGCCGCTGGACCGTGTGGGTATCTACGTGCCCGGCGGCAAGGCCACCTATCCATCGTCCGTGTTGATGAACGCTATTCCCGCCCACGTGGCGGGGGTCGGTGAGATCATCATGGTCGTGCCTACACCGCGCGGCGAGAAAAATGCCATGGTGCTGGCCGCAGCGTATGTGGCCGGCGTCACACGCGCTTTCACCATCGGCGGCGCCCAGGCAGTCGCGGCACTGGCCTACGGTACGGCCACCATTCCTGCTGTGCACAAGATCACCGGCCCCGGCAACGCCTTTGTCGCCGCCGCCAAGCGCAGCGTCTTTGGCTCCGTGGGCATCGACATGATCGCCGGGCCCAGCGAGATTCTTGTGCTGGCGGATGGCACTACGCGGCCTGACTGGGTGGCCATGGACCTGTTCAGCCAGGCTGAGCACGACGAGCTGGCGCAGAGCATTCTGCTGTGCCCGGATGCTGCTTACATCGATGCCGTGCAGGCCGCCATTGACCGCCTGCTGCCACAGATGCCCCGTGCCGAGATCATCGCCAAATCCCTGAACGACCGCGGCGCGCTGATCCTGACCCGTAGCATGCAAGAGGCTTGCGACATCAGTAACCGCATCGCCCCAGAGCACCTCGAAGTGTCCAGCCAGGACCCGCACCGCTGGGAGCCGCTGCTCAAGCACGCTGGCGCGATTTTCCTCGGTGCCTTCACCAGCGAATCGTTGGGTGACTACTGCGCTGGCCCGAACCACGTGCTGCCCACCAGCGGTACCGCGCGCTTCTCCAGCCCGCTAGGCGTGTACGACTTTCAAAAGCGTTCGAGCATCATCGAAGTCAGCAAGGCCGGTGCCCAAGTGCTGGGCCCCATCGCCGCCGAACTGGCCTACGGCGAAAGCCTGCAAGCCCATGCCCGTGCCGCGGAAATGCGGCTTAAGTAAAACACTGGTCGGGCGGGGTGTAAGAATGGTTGCTAACCTGCGACTATTCACCATGCCCTCCAAAATCTTTACTTCAACTCACGCCCGTATCGTCGTGCTGACCATGGCCGGTGCCAGTCTGATGGCCACCGCATCCGCCATGTCTTTGCGTGAGCTGCGCGCACTCGAAAAGACTAGCAAGCAAGGCCCGCACTACGCCAACTACTACCTTGTGGGTGTGATGGAAGGTGCACTGGAGGCCCACGCGCATGGCGTGCGCAACGGCGCAAAGCCCTCCATCTGCCTGAACGGTCGTCGCCTGGAGCCGCACATGGCCAAGAGCCTGTATGACACCGAACGTAAACGCAACGAGGACCTGTACGAAGCGGACATGCCGGTGCAGCTGGTGATGGTCAATGCGCTGGCTACGGTATATGCCTGCTCGGACTAGCGACTAAAGACTGGCGATAGTCGCTTGTTTCGCTTCCCGCAATGCGGCGGGGCCTATCGCGGACCGGGAGAATAGTGCAGCGTCACAGAGCTTTCGTACTCGACGATCGCGCCTGTGGCTGACCGAAACAAACGCTCGCCCTTGACTTGAAACATAGTGCTGGGGTCAATCCAAAACGTTGTGGTTATCATCGTCCGCCCGCCCGGAAAATTGGCGAAACCGCTTCCCTGGACTTTGAACGCTTTGACGCTGCGTCCCAACGCTTCCACATCTTCCAGAGCAGTGACTTTATAGTCCCAGTAGACGTTTTCGAGAACGCCATCGGGGCGAAGATTGGTAAATGCGGCGCGCCATTGTTTCCCCAAAGCGATATCGGCGGGTGTGCCCAATACAGGTGGATTTTTGAGGCCAAACCGATTCTCAATGACCGCACCCATCTGGGTCGTGCGTATCATGCCGTTGTTGAAAACCACAGTTTCATTGTCTGCGCTAGTAACCCGCGCGATGAGCGTACGCGATTCTTTGCTCAAACCATCGGTCACTTCGATCGTGAATCGGTCACCCTTGGCATAGCGATTCGTGCCTGGTGGCAGGGCCTTCACCCCGTTTTTGTTGGGCTGGGGAACAACTTTCGCGATTTGCAATTGGTCAATACGAAACTGGACCTGCTCGGCAATGGCTCCGTTGGGATACTTCAACAAATAGGCGTACAGCTCATCGGTATTGCGGCTACTCTTGATCTTGTCCCAATCGGCCTTTTCCTGATCGAAGGCCAGGGCCATCGCTTTTTCATCGGGCTTTATCGCCCTGATGACTTGTCCGGTATTGAAGTAAAAGTCATCTTCCAAGCTGGTGGACTCCCACGGAATTTGACGTCCTTCGCTGCTCTTTCTGACGTTCAGCCGAACCCGCTTAAAAACGTCCTCAATTTTGGCGATCGGTTTTTGAAGCTCTTCCAGCAGGTATTGCGTATAGAGCCCATTCCCGGTTGCACTGTCTCCATCACTGGCAACGTTGCCTGGTGCAGTGGCGTACGCAAGAAACGTCCCGACCGGCGCATCCATTGGAGCCAATCCCTTTTCGCTGCCAAATGAGACAAACGGATTGTCTCGGCATGCGTCGAGCACAACGATGTTCATTCGGTTGCCCGCGGCGCGAAACGCCTCTACTACCGCGTTCACATCAATTGACTGGTTTGGCACGTCAGTCGAATTGGTCAACATCGCATCCACCGGGATCATGTAGTTGCGCCAGTCCAACTGGAGACCGTGGCCTGCGTAGTAAAGCATACCCACTCCGCGCTTGTCCTTGAGGCCTTCCTGAACTTTCGCAATTGCCTCTCGCATCTGCACTTTGTTGCCGTCACGTAATTCGATTACGGTAAAACCCAATTGTTTCAGCGTATGTGCCATTGCGCGTGCATCGTTGCCAGGGTTCGTCAGTGATGCTTTGCCCGAATACGCGGAATTGCCAATGACCAGAGCAATCCGAATGTCCATAGGCGCTTGCGCGACGACAGGTAGGGCCGACAACGCAAAGGCAAATGCTATGGCTTTGAAAAGTGATCGCTGAGTTCTGAAACTGATTCGCATCGGGTTACCTTGTTGAAAGCACAGAAGCAGGGCGTTGCGCGCGGCCAGAGTCAGGCTCATTCCGCCAGGGCAGCGGAATTGCAAGACTCTTCATTGGAGTATCCCACGCGGTGGCATCTAGCAAAGCATAGTCCCCCATCGCTGCCACAACAATACACCGCGCGCTTCATTGCAAATTTTCAATGCGCTGAGCGCTGGTCCACGAGGGTACCGATTGACGCAAACTAGATGCAAGCTAACCCATTCTTGCTTCACGACATCACCACCGGTCCACCCTTGGCCAGTGCGCGCTGGTAGGCGGGTCGCGCCACCATGCGGGCCTTGAATGCGGCCAGCTTGGGAAACTGCTTTGGATCGGCACCGCGTGCCAGCGCAGCCTCCACGGCGAAGCTCATCTGAAAGTCGGCGATGCTGATCTGGTCACCAGCGAACCAGGCATGCATGCCCAGGTGCACTTCCATGAAAGTCAGGGCGGGGCCAGGTTGGGTGCAATGAGCTTGGCCTGCACCTTGGCGCACAGCTGCCGCGCGATGGGTCGCAGGCCAGCTAGATCGCCCCGCGCCTGAGCACCATAGCGTTCGATCAGGTATTCGAGAATGGCGCCGGATTCGGCAACGGTTTTGTCGCCATCCGTTATGACCGGTGACTTGCGCGGGGGTGCACCGCCTTAAGTTCAGGCGGCGCCAGCTTGGTCCGTGGATCACGCTTGTACAGCTTGAGCGCGTAGGGAACGCTCAGCTCTTCAAGCAATCACAGAACGCGCTGTGAACGGGATGTTTCAAGGTGGTGGACGGTGATCATGCTAAGGATTATCTATGGATGCTCCGTTTGCTTCGGGTTAATCCGAGGGTAGCTTGCAGGTTGGGGCCCGCTTGTCAAAGTGCAGCAGGCGCACCGAATTGAATTCGCGGCTGGCGAGGAATTTCATGGTTACTAAAATGTGGACAGTGCCGTGTAGCACTTGCACAATCCTCCAAGACATGTTTGTGCACCGCGCAGTCTGGTCGGAGACAACGCTGCCATGTGGCCTCGCTAGAACGCAGGTCCAGGATTGTGGTAAACGCACCTATAACGAGGAAGCAGAGTGAACTTCGACAATATCAACCTAGTGGCCCTGCTCGGCGATGTCTTCGCCAAGCATGGCCCCTCGGTTCCCGCAGCCGCCCAGACCTATTCCCCAGCGGACTTCAGCGTCCACTTCTTCTTGCAGCTCGCGCTGATCATGCTGGCCTGCCGCGTCGTCGGATGGGTCGGGACCAAGTTCTTGGGCCAGCCCCAGGTGGTTGGCGAAATGATTGCGGGTGTGGTTCTCGGCCCCTCGCTGCTGGGTCTGTTCTTCCCTGACCTGCAGGCCACGATCTTCCCCAAGGAGATGAACAACGTCCTGTACACCGGCGCGCAACTGGGCGTGGGCCTGTATATGTTTCTGGTCGGCACCACCTTGCGACTGGATCATTTCCAAACCAAGGCGCGCAGCGCCATGGGCGTGTCGTTCGCTGGTATTGCGGCGCCTTTCTTGATCGCCTTCCTGATTACCCCCTATCTGGTCCGCATTCCGGGCCTGTTTGCCGCCGGCATTTCGCAAACCAACGCGACCCTGTTCATGGGCGCATGCATTGCGCTGACGGCCTTCCCGATGCTCGCTCGCATCATCAACGAGCGCGGCCTTGCCAACACCTCACTTGGCACACTGACGCTGACGGCCGGCGCATTCGATGACGCGGCCTCCTGGTGTGTGCTGGCTCTTGTGCTGGCCGCCTTCGGTGCGGGGCCGGGCGTGGCCGTACTAGCTATTGGCGGCGGCATCATCTGGAGCGCCTTCGTTCTGTTGTTCGGTCGCAAATTGCTGGCCCCGCTAGGCCGCGTGGTCGTACGCGAAGGCGAGATGAGCAACACCGTGTTGGGCATCACACTGATCCTGTTCTGCGTGTCAGCCTTCATCATGGACGCAGTCGGCATCCATGCGATTTTTGGCGGCTTCATCCTGGGCACGGTGATGCCACGCGGCCTGTTTGCGCTTGAGTTGAAGAAGAAAGTGGAGCCCATCGCAGTGATCTTGCTGCTGCCTATGTTCTTCACCTACTCGGGTCTGAACACCCGGCTGGACATGATCAACTCCTCGGAGATGATACTGATCGCGGCGGGCGTCCTGGTGGCATCAGTGTTGGCCAAGTTCGGCGCCTGCTATCTGGCCGCTCGGTTGTCGGGTGAAGACAACCGAACTGCCCTGGGCATAGGCGCCCTGATGAATTCACGCGGGCTAATGGAGCTGATCATCATCAACATTGGTTTGCAAAAGGGCATCATCGGGCCCGCCCTGTTCTCGATACTGGTGTTGATGGCCGTGGTCACAACCATGATGGCCAGCCCAGTGTTTGAGCTGGTTTATGGCCGCAAGGCGCGTGAAAGCGGCGAACTGGGCGAACTGAATGCCACTTCCGGCGGTCCGGTCAGTAATTTGGCCTGACCGGCGATGGTATCCGATGTATTGCGCCTAGCTGGTTTTTGAATTACACGAATTTCGTGTAGCACGAAATTCGTGTAATATCAGCCCCATGAAGAACGTAACCATCACCGTTGACGATGCCGCTTTGGAATGGGTGCGCATTGAGGCGGCCAAACGCAATACCAGCGTGTCCAAGCTGGTGGGTGAAATGCTGGTGGAAAAGATGCAGCGCACCGACGCCTACGCCCGCGCGGCGCACGACTGGCGCACCAAAGACCGCTTGTGGGCATCCGATGGCCGCACCTACCCACAGCGTGCCGACCTCTATGACAGAAGTAACCGAAGTGATGGCATCCCATGAGCGGCGTTTTTGTGGACACCAACATCCTGATCTGTAGCGAAGACGGGGCACATCCGACTAAGCGCGACGTGGCCTTGCAGTGGCTGGCCGTGCTGTGGCAACGTGGCATCGGGCGCACCAGCACGCAGGTGCTGAACGAGTTTTACGTGAGTGCCACCCGCAAGCTCACTCCGCCCATGGCTTCCGGTGATGCGCGGGCGGAGGTGCGCCGCTACGCGCTGTGGCAACCCTGGCAAATCGACCACGCCACGGTGGAATCTGCCTGGGCGGTGGAGAGCCGCTATGGCCTGCACTATGGCGACAGCCTGGTGATTGCCTCCGCACAGCACCTGGGTTGCACCTTTGTGCTCAGTGAAGACATGGTCCATGGGCAACACTACGGTGCGGTTCAAGTTATCAACCCGTTCAGCGCATCGCTGGCAATACTGGATCAAGTGCAATGAGCAATGACATAAGCATTTTCGCCCTGATAGAGCGCCGCATCCGCCAGGACGTGAAATCCATGCACGCCTACGCCATCCAGGACTCCGCCGGCATGGTCAAGCTCGACGCCATGGAGAACCCGCACCGCCTGCCAGTTGAACTGCAAGAGGCCCTGGGCAAGCGACTGGGTGCGCTGGCACTGAACCGCTACCCCGATGGACGTGTCAACGACCTTCGCCATGCGCTGGCCGCCTACGCACAAATGCCCGAAGGCTGCGACATCATGCTGGGCAATGGCTCGGACGAACTGATCTCGCTCCTGGCCATGGCCTGCGATGTGGCGGTGGACCCGGTGACCGGTAAGAAGCCCGTTATTTTGGCGCCACTGCCGGGCTTTGTGATGTACGCCATGAGCGCTACCTTGCAGGGGCTGGATTTTGTTGGCGTGCCTTTGACCGCCGACTTTGAACTCGACGTTGCCGCCATGCTGGCCGCAATTGGCCTGCACCAGCCGGCTATCGTCTATCTGGCCTACCCCAACAACCCCACGGCCAATCTGTGGGATGCCGATGCCATGGCCCGCGTGGTCGCCGCGGCCGCTCAGGTGGGATCTCTGGTGGTGATTGACGAGGCCTACCAGCCATTTTCCAGCCGAACCTACCTCGATGCCATCCGCGCCAATCCAGCTGTGCACGCCCATGTGCTGCTGATGCGTACGCTCAGCAAGTTTGGCCTGGCGGGCGTGCGCCTGGGCTACATGATGGGCCCCAAGGCGCTGATTGCCGAGGTCGACAAGGTGCGTCCGCCCTACAACATCAGCGTGCTGAACTACGAGTGCGCACTGTTTGCGATGGAGCATGCCGACGTCTTTGCCCAGCAGGCCACGGCACTGCGCGCCCAGCGCTCGCGGCTGCTCGCCGCCTTGCGTTCCATGACGGACGTGAAAGCCTGGGACAGCGACGCCAACATGGTGCTGGTCCGTGTGCCCGACGCGCAAAAAACCTTTGAAGGACTAAAGGCCCGCAGCGTACTGGTCAAGAACGTTTCTAAAATGCACCCATTGCTCGCCCAATGTTTGCGTCTCACCGTCGGCACTGCCGACGAGAACACCCGCCTATTGGCCGCCCTCCAGGAATCCCTATGACCAACCGCTCGCTGATCGAATTGCCCCCCAACCCCCAAGCGGACCGCATTGCCGAGGTCACCCGCAACACCGCCGAGACGCGTATCCGCGTCAAGGTCAACCTGGACGGCACCGGCCAGGCGCGGCTAAGCACCGGTATCGGTTTTTTTGACCACATGCTGGACCAGATTGCCCGCCACGGGCTGATCGACCTGGACATCGAGGCCGATGGCGACCTGCACATTGACGGCCACCACACCGTCGAAGACGTGGGCATCACGCTGGGCCAGGCCGTGCACCAGGCGGTAGGCGACAAAAAGGGCATTCGCCGCTATGGACACGCCTACGTGCCGCTGGACGAAGCGCTGTCTCGCGTGGTCGTTGATTTTTCGGGTCGCCCAGGGCTGGTCATGGATGTGCCGTTCAAGAGCGGCATGATCGGCACCTTCGACAGCCAGTTAACGCACGAGTTTTTCCAGGGCTTTGTCAACCATGCCTTTGTCACCCTGCACATCGACAACCTGAAGGGCGAAAACGCCCACCACCAGGCCGAGACCGTGTTCAAGGCCTTTGCACGCGCACTGCGCGCGGCGCTGGAACGCGACCCGCGTGCAGCGGGTATGATCCCTTCAACCAAGGGTTCGCTCTAGTCTTGTGAGGTAAATTGGGCGGTAGCCCTCGTCAAAGTTGCGCAAGCAGCTACTATTTCAATAGCATTGCGGGACAGATCTTTAGCTCTGTCCTCAACTGATCAGGTGTGTTCATGAAGCGCGTTGCGGTTGTGGATTACGGCATGGGCAATTTGCGTTCGGTCACGCAGGCCGTCATGCATGTGGCCGCGGATGTCGGTATCGAAGTCGTCTGGGCCCGCACCCCCGCCGAGGTCATGGCCGCGGACCGCGTAGTCCTGCCCGGCCAGGGTGGCATGCGCGACTGCATGCGTGAGTTACATGAGAGCGGCATGTATGGCGCTGTCATGCATGCGGCTCAGCACAAACCGCTGATGGGCGTGTGTGTGGGAATGCAGATGCTGCTGGACCACAGTGCGGAGCTGGATACCCCGTGCCTGGGCCTGATCCCGGGAGAAGTGGTCAAGTTTGAGCTGGCGGGTCAGATTCAGCCAGACGGTAGCCGCTACAAAGTACCGCAAATGGGCTGGAACCAGGTGTGGCACAGCGACTTGGGGCACCCAAGACCGCACCCGGTATGGGGCGACGTGCCGGACGGCAGTTACTTCTACTTTGTGCACAGTTACTACGCACGACCGTCGGATGCACGCCACAGCGTGGGTGAAACGGAGTATGGTCAGCGCTTTTCTGCTGCCATAGCGCGCGATAATATTTTCGCCACCCAGTTTCACCCTGAAAAAAGTGCCGACCACGGTCTCTCGCTCTACCGCAACTTCCTGCACTGGAATCCTTGATCAATTTTCCCGCCGCGGGACTCTCTGCGCTCTTCTTTTTCCACCCACTCTGAAGCATCATGCTTTTAATCCCCGCAATTGACTTAAAAGACGGCCACTGCGTTCGCCTCAAACAAGGCGACATGGACCAATCCACCACCTTTGGCGAGGACCCGGCTGTCATGGCCCGCTCCTGGGTCAACAAGGGCGCGCGGCGCCTGCACCTGGTGGATTTGAACGGCGCCTTTGCGGGGCATCCGAAGAACGAGATGGCGATCCGCAAGATCCTGAAAGAAGTGGGCAACGAGGTGGACGTGCAGCTGGGTGGCGGTATCCGCGACCTGGACACCATTGAGCGTTATCTGGACGCGGGCCTGCGCTACGTCATCATCGGCACTGCCGCAGTCAAGAACCCCGGCTTTTTGCAGGACGCCTGCACGGCATTCGGGGGCCACATCATCGTCGGCCTGGACGCGCGCGACGGCAAGGTCGCCACTGATGGCTGGAGCAAGCTGACCCGCCATGACGTCATCGACCTGGGCAAAAAATTTGAAGACTACGGCGTCGAATCCATCATCTACACCGACATTGGCCGCGACGGCATGCTCAGCGGCATCAATATCGAAGCCACCGTCAAGCTGGCGCAGGCATTGACGATTCCGGTGATTGCGTCGGGCGGCCTCTCCAATATGGCCGATATCGAAGCGCTGTGCGAAGTCGAAGACGATGGAGTGGAAGGCGTGATCTGCGGCCGAGCCATCTACAGCGGCGATCTGGACTTTGAAGCCGCGCAGGACCGGGCAGACGAGCTCAATGGCTGATGCTCGCTAAAAGAATCATCCCCTGCCTGGACGTGACCGGTGGCCGCGTCGTCAAGGGCGTCAATTTCGTTGAGTTGCGCGACGCCGGAGACCCGGTGGAAATTGCCGCCCGTTACAACGCCCAGGGCGCCGACGAACTCACCTTTCTGGACATTACAGCCACCAGTGATGGCCGTGACCTGATCCTGCACATCATCGAGGCCGTGGCATCTCAGGTGTTCATTCCGCTGACCGTGGGCGGTGGCGTGCGCACCGTGGATGATGTGCGCCGCCTGCTCAATGCCGGTGCCGACAAGACCAGTTTCAATTCGGCCGCGCTGGCCAACCCGCAGGTGATTGAAGATGCGTCCCTGAAATACGGTTCGCAGTGCATCGTCGTGGCGATTGACGCCAAGCGCCGCTTTGGGGACGACGTGCTGGCGCGCGGTGACGGCTGGGACGTCTACAGCCATGGTGGGCGCAAGAACACCGGCCTGGACGCCGTGGCCTGGGCCATCGAGATGGCGCGCCGTGGCGCGGGGGAGATTTTGCTGACTAGCATGGACCGCGATGGAACCAAGTCCGGTTTTGACTTGGCCCTGACCCGTGCAGTAAGCGATGCAGTGGGTGTGCCGGTGATCGCCTCGGGCGGCGTAGGCACGCTCGATGATCTGGCCGACGGCATCTCCAAGGGTGGCGCCGACGCCGTGCTGGCTGCCAGCATCTTTCACTACGGCGAATACACTGTGGCCCAAGCCAAGGCCCGCATGGCGGCGCGTGGCATTCCCGTGAGAACTTAAGCAAAAGAAGGCTCTAGCCCTTGTAAACGCTGCATAGACAGCTATGAATTGGATAGCAAATGCAAACCACACCAACGCCGCCAGTGAGCTGGCTTAAACATGTTCGCTGGGATTCAAAGGGCCTGGTGCCGGTGATCGCGCAGGAGCAGGGCAGTAACGACGTACTCATGTTCGCGTGGATGAACCGCGAAGCTTTGCAGAAAACCGTGGAGCTGGGGCGGGCGGTGTATTTCAGCCGTTCGCGCGACAAGCTCTGGTACAAGGGTGAAGAGTCTGGCCACGTGCAGACGGTGCACGAAATTCGCATGGACTGTGACAGTGATGTCATCTTGCTCAAGGTTACACAGTTGGGTCATGAACCCGGCATTGCCTGCCATACCGGCCGCCACAGCTGTTTCTTCAGTATTTTGAAGGATGGAGAGTGGAAAAGTGTCGATCCGGTCTTGAAAGACCCTGAGAGCATCTATAAATAACACCCTTGCGGGACAGATCTTTGGGTTTGTCCCCAACTAAATAAGATGGCCATTCCAAATTCTTCCGATGCACTGGCGCGCCTTGCCGACGTCATGGAATCGCGCAAGCCGCGCAACGGCGGTGACCCGGCTGCGAGCTATGTGGCACGCCTGCTTGCCAAGGGACCGGATGGTTTTCTGAAGAAGATTGGCGAAGAAGCCACCGAAGTGGTCATGGCCGCCAAGGATGTGGACCATGGCGGCGACAAGGCCAAACTGGTGGGTGAGGTGGCCGATTTGTGGTTTCACTGTATGGTGGCACTGGCCCACTACGAATTGGCGCCGGCCGATGTGATCGCCGAATTGGAGCGCCGCGAAGGCACCAGTGGCATTGAGGAAAAAGCCCTGCGCAAGGCGGCGCACCGGGAACAGGAGTCGAAATGACACAGGATTTTTCACAGATTCCCGCACCCGGCTCTGAGCCGGACCGCGCCCTGCTGGAGCGGCTACAGGCACTCAATACGGTGGGCACGATCAGCTACGTGTTGCACTTGATCGTGGCAGTCGGCGCGCTGATCCCGGGGGGGCAGTTTGGCCCGGTGCTGCTTTTGGCGGCGCTGGTTCTTGATTTCGTCAAACGGGGTGACGCAGAGGGCACCTGGCACGCGTCGCATTTTTCGTGGCGGATTCGCACGGTTCTCATCGCCGGCCTGTTGTATCTGTTAACCGCGCCGCTGTGGCTGCTCTTGGTGTTACCCGGCTGGGTCGCGTGGTTCTGTATCTCGCTGTGGTTCTTGTACCGCATCGTGACCGGTCTGGTGGCTATGAACAAGGGATTGCCTATGGAAAGTGCAGCATGAGTGATGGGGCAATGGACCACGATCCAAATTGTCTGTTCTGCAAGATCGCAGCCGGCAAGATTCCTTCGCGCACCGTATTCGAAGACGATGAATTTTATGCCTTTCACGACATCCACCCCTGGGCACCTGTGCACTTTCTGATCATTCCAAAGCTGCACATTGCGTCCATGGCCCATGTGCAATCTGAACACGCGGGGCTGATGGGGCGCATGATGGCCCTGGTCCCTAAATTGGCGCTGCAAGAGGGTTGCAACCCCTATCCTGCGGGCGGCTTTCGCCTGGTGACCAACACCGGAGCGGAGGGCGGGCAGGAGGTCCAGCATCTTCACTTCCATGTGATGGGCGGACCCAGACCGTGGTTGCGCGGTTAGTCCGTCAGGGTATTGACGGCCTCTTTGTTCGCGTGCTTACAGCGTTCCTCTAAAATACGGTAACTACCAAGGAGTCAGCCATGGGCTTTTCGACTACACACCTGATCATTTTTTTGGTCATCATCATCGTCATCTTTGGCACCAAGAAGCTGCGCAACATCGGCTCGGACCTGGGGGGCGCTGTCAAGGGGTTCAAGGACGGCATGAAGGACGGCAGCAATGCGGAAAAGACGGCCGAAACGCCTGCCCCGACGCTCGTGGCTACTGAAAAGACCGAAGCCAAGTCCACCATCGATGTCGAAGCCAAAATCAAGAGCTGAGGGCTTGCGTTTGCAGCGGTCCGTTTGGACGGACCTCATCCATGCTTGATATTGGTGTCACCAAGCTTGCCATCATCGGCGCCATTGCGCTGGTGGTGATAGGGCCTGAGCGGCTTCCCGGCGTGGCTCGCATGGTAGGTACTTTGCTGGGCCGTGCGCGCAGCTACATGGCCGAAGTCAAGGCCGAGGTTAGCCGGTCCATGGAGCTAGATGAGCTCAAGAAGATGAAAGACACGATGGAGAGTGCGGCGCGCGACGTCGAACAAACCATTCAAACCGGCACCAGCGACTTCGAGAAGAGCTGGTCCGAGGCTACCAATACAGCATCGCGCGTCTCCCTGGATGATGCGTATTCTGCAATCCCGGAGTACCGCCACCCCAAAAAGCACTGGCGCCTGAAGAAGGGCGCCACACCCTCCTGGTACAAGGCGCGAGTCGGCGTGCGGACCAAGGCATTGTCTGGCGCGGCGCGGGTTGCCCGGTTTCGTCCACCCAAAGTTAACTGATGTCAGACGATAAAAAATCACCAGATGAGCTGGCGGGCACGGAACAACCGTTCGTGCAGCATTTGATGGAGCTGCGCGATCGCCTGCTCTACAGCGTTTATGGCATTGGCGCCCTGTTTGTGCTGCTGGCATTCTTTCCGGGGCCGTCTGCGTTGTATGACTTGCTGGCCATGCCCCTGGTCAAGACGCTGCCCGAGGGCGCGCGCATGATCGCCACCGGCGTGGTGTCGCCCTTTCTGGTTCCCATCAAGGTGACGGTGCTGGCGGCGTTTGGGTTGGCGCTGCCCTGGGTGCTGTACCAGGTGTGGGCCTTCGTGGCGCCGGGTTTGTACAAACATGAGAAGCGGCTGGTAATGCCCTTGGTAATGACCAGCACGCTGCTGTTCTACGCGGGTGCGGCATTCTGTTACTTCTTTGTCTTCGGGCAGGCGTTTCCCGCCATTCAGAGAATGGCGCCCATATCCGTAGCGGTGAGTCCAGACATTGAAGCCTATCTGGACTTTGTCATCACCATGTTCATTGCGTTTGGCGTCGCATTCGAAGTGCCTATTGTTGTGGTGATCGTGGCCCGCATGGGGATGGTCACTGTGGAGCAACTCAAGTCTTTCCGAGCTTATTTTGTCGTCGGTGCAGCCGCTGTGGCCGGTGTCGTTACCCCGCCAGACCCGGTGTCCATGCTGGCTTTGCTGGTGCCGATGTGTTTGTTGTACGAGGTTGGCATCTGGGCGGCCAGGATTTTCATCAAACACACCCAGGCGCCTGCGGACGATACAGCCACCACGCCGTCTTGAGTCCTTCAATGAATTGGGCCTATAGCCCTCACAAACGTTGAACTATTTGCTACTAAATAGGTAGCTACCTGCCAGAAGTCCGAGGCCGGGGCCGCACGCCCGGTGTGACATCCAGTTCCAGCGGCTGGCTCTTGCGCTCTATAGAGAACCGGGTTGCGGTTCCTGGTTTGAGCGTGGCGACCATGGACAGCAACTGCGTCACATCCACTACCGGAACGTTGGCAATTTTGACGATGACGTCCCCCGGGCGTATGCCCGCCTGCGCCGCCGGTCCATTTTGCAGCACGCCAGTGATGATCACACCCTGGCGTGTTTTGACCGCAAAGGTTTCGGCCAGTTCGGGCGACAGGTCGTTGGGCTCCACGCCAATCCATCCTCTGGTGATCTGGCCATCCTTGACGATGCCCTCCAATACCAGCTTGGCCGTAGACACGGGAATTGCAAAGCCAATGCCCATGCTGCCGCCTGAGCGGGAATAGATTGCCGTATTGATGCCCAGCAGGTTGCCGTTGGTGTCCACCAGCGCGCCGCCGGAATTGCCGGGGTTTATGGCGGCGTCGGTCTGGATGAAGTTCTCGAACGTGTTGATGCCCAGCTGATTGCGCCCGAGTGCGCTGACGATGCCGCTGGTCACGGTCTGGCCCACACCAAACGGGTTGCCAATGGCCAGCACCTGGTCACCGACCTGGGCGCCATCGGAATTGCCCAAGGTAATCACCGGGAGTTTGTCGAGTTCGATCTTGAGGATGGCGAGATCGGTATCCGGATCCGTGCCAATCACCTTGGCACGGGCGCTTCTGCTGTCGTTCAAGACAACTTCGATTTCGTCGGCCCCCTCGACCACATGGTTGTTGGTCAGGATGTAGCCGCTGGCGCTGACGATGACGCCACTGCCCAAACCGACCTGTGGTTCGTTACCCTGGTCTCCATAGAAGAACCGGAACCAGGGATCGTTTGCGTTGGGGTTTTTACGCGCCGCCTTGCTGGTGTTGATGCTGACCACTGCGGCTGATGCCTTTTGAGCGGCGGCTCGGAAGCTGCCGGCTGGCGCAGACCCCGGTTGGGCGGGTGGTGCTTCAACCAACGCCACGGTGCCCGTGCGGGCCACGGTTGGGTTGTGCCCCAGCCAATGGGGTTTGAGCGTGGCCACCACAAAGTAGGCAGCCAGAAGCAGGGTCGTGGTTTGGGTAAACAGAAGCCAGAGTCGTTTCATGGGATATTCCGGTGCCAGTACGGTGCATGCCGTGCTTCGGTAAATTGTAGAGTGCCAGGGGAACCACAGTACAGTGCAGGTCTGATATGGCCCACACCGCGTATACCGAGCACACCATTCACATCCACCCGCAGGCACCCAGCAAGGTAGCCGAAGGGGTGGCCTGCAATGGTTGCGGTGTGTGTTGTTTGTTTGAGCCGTGTCCGCTGGGCGTGGTCTTGTCAGGCACGCGCTTAGGCGCCTGTGCCGCATTGCGCTGGCAGGATGTAACCGGTCAGTACCGCTGCGGTGCCATCATGGCGCCCAAGGACGTGCTGGCGGCGTCCCTGCCGCGGGGAATGTGGTGGCTGGCACCATGGCTGGCCCCGCTGTTGCGGCGTTGGGGCGCACGCTGGATTGCAGCGGGCTCGGGCTGCGACAGCAGTCTGGAAGTCGAGCAGGCTGGTTCAACGACAATGCCGACGACGGATTCAACCTTTCCCACTCGCGCCGTGGCGCGACGCAACCCACCATGACAGATCGCCAGGAACTCCAGTCCGCATTGAATGTCTTGCTCCAGCCCGAGACTTTTAAGGACTATTGCCCCAATGGATTGCAAGTGGAGGGTGCAGCGGAGGTGCGAAAGATCGTCTCGGGAGTTACTGCCAGCTTGGCCCTCATCGAAGCGGCGATTGCGCAAGGTGCCGACACCATCCTGGTCCACCATGGCCTGTTTTGGCGTGGCTACGACGGACGGGTGACCGGCTGGATGCGCCAACGGTTGGGGCAGTTGCTGGCACACAACATCAACCTGTTTGCCTACCATTTACCGCTGGATGCCCATGCTGAACTTGGCAACAACGCCCAACTGGGACGACGGCTGGGTTTGCAGGCTAGCGGTCGGTTTGGCGACCAGCAGTTGGGGTGGATGGGGGAAGGATCGGCGGATTTTTCCGATGCCCACGCGCTGGCACAGCACGTGGATTCGGTGCTGAAGCGTTCTGTGGTGGTGGTGCCCGGGCGAGCCGGATCGCTCAAACGCATCGCCTGGTGCACCGGCGGCGCGCAAGGCTACTTTGAAGCCGCCATAACGGCGGGTGCCGATGCCTTCATCACCGGGGAAATCTCCGAGCCCCAAGCACACCTGGCGCGGGAAACCGGAGTGGCTTACTTAGCTTGCGGTCACCACGCCACGGAACGCTACGGCGCTCCAGCGTTGGCGGCGCACGTTTGCGCGCAGTTCGGGCTGGAGCATGTGTTTATTGATATCGATAACCCGGCCTGACTCAGTGTCTAACCTATGACTGATACCGCACCCGCCGCGAAACCGCTGGCTATCACGATGGGGGATGCCGCGGGTATTGGCCCCGAGATCATTGCCAAGGCCTACCGGCAGCAGGCCGACCTGTTGCGCAACTGCTTTGTGGTGGGCGACGTGGGCACCCTGCGCCGTGCTGCCCAAGTGGTTGCGCCGGGCGGGCAACCCTCGCTGCCGATTGCAGTCATCAGCGCGCCAAACGAGATGTGCGAGGTGCCTCCAAACTGTATCCCGGTATTGCAGATCGGCGAACCGGCGGAGCCCGTGGCCTGGGGTGCCATCAGCAGGGTGGCGGGCGCGTTGGCCGGGCGTTGTGTCGAGTGGGCAGCGGATGCTGCGTTGGCCGGACAGGTGTGCGCCATGGTCACGGCCCCCTTGCACAAGGAGGCATTGGCCGCAGCCGGATACCCGTTTGACCAGTTTCCCGGGCATACCGAGCTATTGCAGGAGCGCGCCGCGCGATTCTTGGGGCGGCCGGTTTCCGAGGTGCCGGTTCGCATGATGCTGGCAAATGGGGAGTTGCGCACTGTGCTGGTGAGTATCCACATGTCGCTGCGCCAAGCCATCGAAGCCGTGACCTTTGCGAATGTGCTGGAGACCTTGCAGATTACCCATGGAGCCTTGTCGCGGGTATTGGGACGGGCGCCGCGCATCGCGGTGGCGGGGCTCAACCCGCATGCGGGCGAAGGTGGGCTGTTTGGCCGTGAAGAGCTTGAGGTGATCCGGCCCGCCGTGGACGCTGCGCGAGCCAGCGGTATCGACGCCAGTGGCCCCTGGGCGCCTGACACAGTGTTTATGCGCGCCCGCAACAGCACGGGTCACGTGGGAGAGTTCGACGTGGTGGTCGCCATGTACCACGACCAGGGACTGATTCCGGTGAAATACCTGGGCGTTGAACAGGGGGTTAACGTGACGTTGGGCCTGCCGCTGGTGCGCACCAGTCCTGACCACGGCACGGCTTTTGATATTGCTGGCACCGGCCGTGCCGATGCGTCCAGTCTGATCGAGGCAGTGCGCATGGCAAAGATGCTGGCGACTGAGGCGGGCAGCGATCTGTGAAGCGGTGGAGCGTAGCGGCGCTATTTCTTCAGACTGTCGCGGATTTCGCGTAGCAGCAACACGTCTTCTGATGTGACGACCGGCTCCGGGGCGGCCACGGCTGCAGGGGCCTCACGCTTCAAACGGTTGATCTGTTTGACCATCAGGAAAATGATGGATGCAAGAATGGCGAAGTTCACAGCGACCGTGATAAAGCTGCCGTAGGCAAAAACCGGAACGCCTGCCTTGCGCAAGGCATCTAGGCTGGCTCCGGTACCAGCGGGAACGGAACCCAGAACGACAAACAGACTGGAGAAGTCGAGTTTCCCAAACGCCGCGCCTACGACGGGCATGATCAGGTCGGCGACTATTGAGTCAACAATTTTCCCGAATGCGCCGCCGATGATCACGCCGACTGCCAAGTCAATGACATTGCCTTTAACCGCGAAATCCTTGAATTCCTGAATCATTCCCATTGCCGTGTGCTCCAAATTGGTGAAAAAAGAGAGTATTGCCGACAAATGACCCCTGTCAAGGCCACACCATGCCAGCAACGGCGATCAAATTCGCGCTGTGGCGGTCAGCTACAATGAGAGCTTACCCCTAGTAGTCATGTTCATTGAGGATTCTCATGAGTGAAACCCTTGTCGACAGCCAACCGATCGACTCCAGCAAGCGTACTTGGTTGATCGCGTCCAGTTGCGCTGGTGCCGTTGGCGTTGGTGCAGCCGCCATCCCTTTTGTCAGTACATTTCAACCCTCCGAGCGTGCTAAAGCGGCCGGCGCAGCTGTGGAAGTGGATATCGGAGGCCTGAGGCCTGGTGAGAAAATGACCGTCGAATGGCGCGGCAAGCCGGTGTGGGTTATCCGCCGCACACCTGAGCAATTGGCGAGTCTGACGACAGTGACACCGCAATTGGCCGACCCTACATCCCAGCGTAAGCCTTCCGAGTTGACCCCGGAATACGCTCGCAATGAAGGTCGATCCATCAAACCTGAGTTTTTCATCGCAGTGGGGATTTGTACCCATTTGGGCTGCTCGCCCTCCGACAAATTTCAACCCGGACCGCAGGCGTCTCTGCCCGACGATTGGCAAGGTGGCTTTTTGTGCCCATGCCATGGATCGACCTTTGACTTCGCAGGCCGCGTGTTCAAAAACAAACCTGCACCCGACAATCTCGAAATCCCTCCCCACATGTACCTCTCTGACAGCAAACTGCTGATCGGCGAAGACAAGAAAGCCTGAGGAACAAGAACATGGCTGATTTCAAGGAAATTTCCCCTAACGCGTCGGCGGGCGCCAAGCTCACAAACTGGTTCGAGAACCGTTTACCCACAGCATTCGACATGTACAAGGTGCACATGTCGGAGTACTACGCGCCCAAGAACTTCAACTTCTGGTACATCTTTGGTTCACTGGCCATGCTGGTTCTGGTGATCCAGATCGTCACCGGCATTTTTCTGACGATGCACTACAAGCCGGATGCCGCCTTGGCCTTTGGCTCAGTGGAGTACATCATGCGCGACGTGCCGTGGGGCTGGCTGATTCGCTATATGCATTCGACGGGTGCTTCTGCGTTCTTTGTTGTCGTTTACCTCCACATGTTTCGTGGTCTGTTGTACGGTAGCTACCGCAAGCCACGTGAGCTGGTCTGGGTATTCGGATGTGCAATTTTCCTGTGCCTGATGGCCGAAGCCTTCATGGGCTATCTATTGCCTTGGGGGCAGATGAGCTACTGGGGCGCCCAGGTGATTGTCAATCTGTTCGCTGCTGTGCCCTTCGTTGGTCCGGATTTGGCATTGCTGATTCGTGGCGATTTTGTGGTCGGTGACGCAACCCTGAACCGGTTCTTTAGCTTCCACGTGATCGCAGTGCCGTTGGTGTTGCTCGGTCTGGTGGTTGCACACTTGATGGCATTGCACGATGTGGGTTCCAATAATCCCGATGGCATCGAGATCAAGGCGACCAAAGACGCCAAGGGCATTCCTCTGGACGGTATACCTTTCCACCCCTACTACACCGTGCACGACATCTTCGCGGTGTCCATGTTCTTGATGGTTTTTTCAGCCGTCATCTTTTTTGCGCCTGAGCTGGGCGGCTACTTCCTGGAATACAACAATTTCATTCCAGCGGATCCATTGCAGACACCGTTGCACATCGCGCCGGTCTGGTACTTCACCCCGTTCTACTCCATGCTGCGCGCCATCACCGATGAAATGATGGTTGTGTTGGAAATTTGTGCGGTGGTAGTTGCCTTGTTCAGTATCGTCAAGTTCAAGATGCCCATGATTTTCAAGGTCGTGATTGTCATTGCAACGGCTGCGGTCGTGGCGATGATGGTGTCGATCGACGCGAAGTTCTGGGGTGTCGTGGCCATGGGTGGCGCCGTTGTCATCTTGTTTTTCCTGCCTTGGCTGGACTATTGCCCGGTCAAGTCCATACGCTACCGCCCTGATTGGCACAAATACAACTATGCTGTTTTTGTGATCAATTTTGTGATCCTTGCCTACTTGGGAACGCAACCTCCATCCGCAATTGGCGAGCGTGTGTCTCAGGTCGGAACCATGTTTTACTTCGGCTTTTTCCTGTTGATGCCGTGGTGGAGTCGTCTGGGGGAGGCCAAGGCCGTGCCGACCCGCGTCAATTTCGCTGCCCATTGAGTCGGAGACTATGCAAATGAAAAAAGTACTATTGAGTTTGCTGGCGGCCGTGGGTTTCATGGTCGGTGCCCAGGCGAATACTGGCGGAATGGCTTGGGATCGGGCTCCGGACCGGTCCAATGATCTCGCAGCTCTACAAAATGGCGCCAAGCTGTTTGTCAATTACTGTCTGAATTGCCATTCGGCAGCCTTCATGCGATTCAACCGGCTGAAGGATATTGGCCTGACGGATCAACAGATCAAAGATAACCTGTTGTTCACCACCGAGAAGGTCGGTGAGACCATGAAGTCGGCGATCGATCCCCGCCAAGCCAAGGAATGGTTTGGTGCCAATCCCCCTGATCTGACGGTGATCGCACGTTCCCGTTCAGCCCAGGGCAAGGGAAGTGGCGCGGACTACCTGTACACGTATCTGCGTACGTATTACGTGGACGATGCCAAGGCGACAGGCTGGAACAACCTGGTCTTTCCCAATGTGGGTATGCCCCACGCTTTGTGGGAATTGCAAGGCAAACGTGCCGCTGTGTATGAAACAATTTCTGAACACGGCCACGAAGTGCAGACGTTCAAGGGTTGGGAGCAATTGACGCCTGGCACCATGGCACCAGAGCAATACGACCAGGCCGTCGGCGATTTGGTGAGTTACCTTCAATGGATGGCGGAGCCTGCCAAGAATACGCGCATTCGAGTTGGCTTTGGCGTGATGCTGTTCTTGCTGCTCATGACTTTCTTCGCATGGCGGCTCAACGCGGCCTTCTGGAGAGACGTCAAGTAATACGACCTTTTGCCCATGCGGTTGCATCCGGCGGATGTGACAAGATGGTCCCGGAGTGGGTTCGCAATGGCAACCCACTCTTTTTAATTTTTAGGAGTCTTTTGCCATGATGGTGCTGTATTCAGGAACAACCTGCCCCTTTTCTCACCGTTGCCGCTTTGTCCTTTTCGAGAAGGGCATGGACTTCGAAATTCGCGATGTGGACTTGTACAACAAGCCGGAAGACATCAGTGTCATGAATCCGTATGGTCAAGTGCCCATTCTGGTGGAACGCGATTTGATTCTCTACGAATCCAACATCATCAATGAGTACATTGACGAGCGGTTTCCCCATCCCCAATTGATGCCCGGTGACCCTGTAGACCGCGCCCGTGTTCGTTTGTTCCTGCTCAATTTTGAAAAGGAACTGTTTGTGCATGTCTCGACTCTGGAAGCTCGCAGTTCCAAGGGCAACGAGAAGGCGCTCGAAAAAGCCCGCGCCCATATACGCGACCGTCTAACGCAATTGGCTCCGGTATTTTTGAAGAATAAATACATGCTGGGCGACAACTTCTCTATGCTGGACGTGGCGATTGCCCCGCTACTGTGGCGCCTGGATTTCTATGGCATTGACCTGAGCAAGAACGCGGCACCGTTATTGAAGTATGCGGAGCGAATCTTTTCGCGTCCGGCCTACATTGAGGCGCTGACACCCTCTGAAAAGGTGATGCGCAAGTAATTGCGCGCAGGCTTGCCATGATTGATTCAGCGGACTCCAGCTCGACACGTCCCTATCTCATTCGTGCTTTGTATGAGTGGTGTACGGACAATGGTCTGACGCCGTTCATTGCCGTCTTGGTGGATGAGACGGTGCGTGTGCCCAATGAGTATGTCAAAGACGGTGAGATTGTGTTGAATATCAGTTTTGACGCAACCAGTTCACTGACAATGGGCAACGAGTTCATCGAGTTCAAGGGGCGGTTTGGTGGCAAGGCACGGGACATTTTTGTTCCCGTGGACCGTGTCGTTGCCATCTACGCACGGGAAAACGGGCAAGGCATGGCTTTTCCCATGTTGGCACGCTCGGCAGCGGCCCCCACGGCAGCGCCCGCGGCGGAGGGTAAGTCGACCGTGTTAACGCAGGTGACCAATGTTGTAGCGGGCGAGGGGGTGGATCCGCCCCGTCCCTCAGGTGGCGGCAAGCCTGCGCTGACACGAATCAAGTAAATCACGCGGCGCCCGGGATTTTTTGTGGTTCCTGGGTGATGTAGAATAAAAGACGTGCCGATTTAGCTCAGTTGGTAGAGCAACCGCCTTGTAAGCGGTAGGTCATCAGTTCGAATCCGATAATCGGCACCATTTTTTATTCAATCAGGCAGAAGGGCGTGGCGTCTGGACTTTCAGACGAATCGCGCTGACGTCCCAGCCTTTTGTACGAAGGTGTGACTCAAGGGCTGGCACAAGTTGACGGACTTTCGCGGCAATAGCGTTGTTGTCGAGTAGCAGGCACCAGACGGAACCTTCGATAGGCCCCGCATGCACCGCTGAACGCAATGGAGCGGGAATGAGTGCCTCGACGGATTTCAGTCGGGCTGTTGACTCCATTGCAAGCCCGGCTAGGCGCGCCAATGTAGGCGAGTCCTGTGTAGCCTGAAGTAGCGTATATGAATGATTGCGGCGGTTCATGGCCTTGTATGTAAAGGGATTCTGAATGCAGTTGATTATCACGGATGCTTGGCTGACCAAGAGTCGTGCCTTTCACCTGAGTGGATCTAAGCTTCTGATGGCGATCATCGTGTCATCTTTCGCACTCATGTTGATATCGGCGGGTCTGTATCACTGGGTCTTCCTGAAAGGCGCCCGGGAGGGCTGGCCCATCATTGGAACGCTGGTACGCTTGGTCGTGAAGGACGAAGTGGCGCAGCAGGATCGCTTCATGCGTGAAAACATCGATGTCATGGCCAAGAAGCTGGGTGAAATGCAGGCCAAAATGTTGCAGCTGGAGTCACTTGGTGAGCGTGTTTCCGGCTTGGCTGGCGTCAATCCTTCCGATATCAAAATCAGGCCGGGTCAGGGTGGCAAGCTTGTTTCTGGCAGAGACCTCTCCATGCTCGAATTGCAGACTACGTTGCAAGAGCTCGATGAAGTTGCGAGCGCGCGAACCGATCTGATGACAGTACTCGAATCTAGGCTGTTCGAGCAAAAGATCAAAAAGATGATGATTCCGACGCAGACCCCAGTGCCGAATGCCAACCTGGGCTCCATGTTCGGTTGGCGTATTGACCCCATTACCGGACGATCGGCATTGCATACAGGACTCGATTTCCCCGCAACACCAGGAACGGCCATCTTCGCCGCTGCGGGCGGGGTGGTCGTCACCCAAGAGTTTCAATCTGAATACGGCAACATGATCGAGATCGACCACGGCAATGATTTGATTTCCCGCTATGCCCATACTTCCAAGGTGGGGGTCAAGAAGGGTGACTTGATCAAGCGCGGTCAAAAAATTGCAGAAGTCGGCAACACCGGTCGGTCAACCGGACCACATTTGCATTTTGAGGTCCTGGTGCAGGGCGTTCCACAAGACCCCCAGAAATTTCTCAACGCCGGACGCCAAGTCGCGCCCGCCCAGCTGGCGCAATCCAATCCGCAGGCATCTTCAGGCTTTTCTCCATCGAAAGGCAATTTGGCCATGCCGCCTCCCAGTCAACGGTAAAATCAACGGTTTGGTTTTCAACGGTGCCGGTTTGATCGCAGGAGCGATTGAATTTCATCAGAACATCCCCACTTCAAACAGATTAGAAAAAGGACTGTGCTGTGCTGCGAACCCATAGTGGGTCCAGGCCAGTCTTGCATCCATGGCCATCAATATCCTTACCAAAATCTTCGGCAGTCGCAATGACCGCTTGCTTAAACAGTATCGTGCCGGCTTGGGACGCATCAATGCCCTGGAGGCGCAGTATGAGCAGTTGAGTGACGACTCCCTCAAGGCCAAGACGCAAGAATTCAAGGAGCGTATCCTGAAGGGCGCCACTTTGGATGACATGCTCCCAGAAGCGTTTGCCGTTGTGCGGGAAGGTTCCAAACGCGTCATGAAGATGCGGCACTTTGATGTCCAGATGCTGGGCGGCATGTCCTTGCATTACGGAAAGATTTCTGAAATGGGAACCGGCGAAGGCAAGACACTGACAGCAACGCTGCCGGTCTACTTGAATGCCCTGACCGGAAAGGGTGTTCACGTGGTAACGGTGAACGATTACCTGGCCAGCCGTGACGCCCAGTGGATGGGGCGACTCTATAACTTCCTGGGGTTGACGGTGGGCATCAATCTACCGCAGATGCCGCGGGAAGAAAAGCAGGCTGCCTACAAGGCGGATATCACCTACGGGACCAACAACGAGTATGGTTTCGACTACCTGCGCGACAACATGGTCTACGAAGTGGCAGATCGCGTGCAGCGTGGTTTGAACTATGCCATCGTGGATGAGGTGGACTCCATTTTGATCGACGAGGCGCGCACGCCGTTGATCATCAGCGGACAGGCCGAAGACCACACCGACATGTATCTGGCCATCAACAAGGCCGCGCCCCGTTTGCAGAGGCAGGAGGGGGAGGCTGATCCCCGCACCGGCGAGGGCGTCACCAAGCCGGGCGATTTTACGCTGGATGAGAAAAGCCATCAGGTCTTTTTGACCGAACAAGGGCACGAAAGTGCTGAGCAAATTTTTGCGGAAATGGGATTGATCCCAGCCGGTGCGTCGTTGTATGACCCGGCCAACATCACGCTCATGCACCATCTGTATGCTGCGCTGCGTGCCAACAACCTGTACCACCGCGACCAGCACTATGTGGTGCAGCAGGGCGAAATCATCATCGTTGATGAATTCACAGGGCGTTTGATGACGGGGCGCCGTTGGAGCGATGGACTCCACCAGGCGGTTGAAGCCAAAGAAGGCGTCGCCATTCAGGCAGAAAACCAGACGCTTGCGTCCATTACCTTTCAGAACTACTTCCGCCTGTATGCCAAGTTGGCGGGCATGACGGGCACGGCCGATACCGAGGCCTACGAGTTTCAGGAAATCTACGGGCTGGAAACCATCGTGATTCCGCCCAACCGCATCAGCCGACGTGAGGATCAGCTGGACCGTATTTACAAGACAACCCGTGAAAAGTATGAAGCGGCCATTCAGGATATCCGCGAGTGCTATGGGCGGGGACAGCCGGTTTTGGTGGGTACTACATCCATTGAAAACTCTGAGATCATTGCACAACTGCTGGAGAAGGAGAAGCTGCCGCACCAGGTGCTCAACGCCAAACAGCACGCACGTGAGGCCGATATCGTCGCGCAGGCTGGGCGCGCCAAGATGATCACCATCGCCACCAATATGGCCGGGCGCGGCACGGACATCGTGCTGGGGGGCAGCATTGGAAAGACCATCGAAGCCATTGAGACGGATGAGACCCTGGATGCTGGTGCGAAGCAACACAAAATCGAGTCAGTCCGTTCGCAGTGGAGTATTGACCATGAGCAGGTCAAAGCCCTGGGCGGATTGCGGATTATTGCGACCGAGCGCCACGAATCCCGCCGCATCGACAACCAGTTGCGGGGCCGTTCCGGCCGCCAGGGCGACCCTGGCTCGTCACGCTTCTACCTAAGTCTCGACGATTCCTTGATGCGAATTTTTGCAGGCGACCGGGTCAAGGCCATCATGGACCGCTTGAAGATGCCGGACGGTGAAGCGATCGAAGCAGGCATTGTGACGCGCAGCATCGAGAGCGCCCAGCGCAAAGTGGAAGCGCGCAATTTCGACATGCGCAAGCAACTGCTGGAATACGACGACGTGTCCAACGACCAGCGCAAAGTGATTTACCAGCAGCGCAATGCCATCTTGGACGCGAAAGATCTGACTGCCCAAATCGCTTCATTGCGCGAAGGCTGTTTCCACGATTTGGTGCGCCAATACATTCCTGTGGAATCCGTTGAAGAACAGTGGGACATCGGCGCATTACAGAAAGTGCTGGCCGAAGAGTGGCAAATCGGGCTAGACTTGCAGAATCAGGTACAGGATGCCAGTGCCATCACGGACGAAGACCTGCTTACCTCGGTGGGCGCGGCTGCCGATGCACTATTTACGGCAAAGGTTGATCAGGTCGGGGCGGAGAATTTCACCCAGTTCGAACGCATGGTGTTGCTGCAGAGTATCGACACCCACTGGCGTGACCACTTGAGTTCACTGGACTATTTGCGCCAGGGCATTCACCTGCGCGGCTACGCACAAAAGCAGCCCAAACAGGAATACAAACGCGAAGCGTTCGAGCTGTTCGGGCAGTTGCTGGACTCCGTCAAGAACGAAGTCACCAAGGTGCTGATGACGGTCAAGGTCCAATCCAGTGAGCAGCTTGAGGAAGCTGCCGACGCCATGGAAAGCCGTGGCGAGAGTATTGCCAATGTGACCTACAGCGCGCCGACGGAAACCGGCGGCATCGAGACCGTGGTGGACCCGGAAACCGTGCGCAGCGGCGTGTCTCTGGCTGCGGCCGATCATCTGCCACGGGTTGGACGCAATGAGCCTTGCCCTTGTGGTAGCGGCAAGAAATTCAAACAGTGCCACGGAAAACTTGCCTGAAAGATCGCGATGTCTGTTAACTTGCCCGCGCCCGATTTGGAGACGTTATTTCCCATTGCCGGCGTTCGCATCGGCGTGACCGAGGCGGGGGTGCGCAAAGTAGGTCGCAAGGACCTGACGGTTTTTCTGCTGGAAGACGGCGCGTCGGTTGCCGGTGTCTTTACGACGAACCGTTTTTGTGCGGCTCCTGTTCAGATTTGCCGCCAGCATCTGGATGGGCGCCAAAGTATCCGGGCGATGTTGATCAATACGGGTAACGCCAACGCCGGGACCGGCGCAGACGGCCTGGCCAGGGCCCACAGCACGTGCAAAGCTCTGGCGCAGCAGTTGGGTGTTGCCGCGGAGCAAATCCTGCCTTTTTCCACGGGTGTGATCATGGAGCCGTTGCCCAATGATCGCATTGAGGCCGGGTTTGCCGCGGCGATTGCGGATGCGAAGCCGGGTAACTGGATGCGGGCCGCTGAGGGCATCATGACGACCGACACGGCCCCCAAGGCCTTTGGGGCCAAAGTGATGATTGGTGGAAAACCGGTGCATATCACCGGCATCAGCAAAGGCGCGGGCATGATTCGTCCGAACATGGCTACCATGTTAGGTTTCATTGCGACCGACGCCTGTGTGCACCAAAGCGTCATGCAGCAATTTGCGCTGGAGTTGGCCGAAGGCTCGTTCAATCGGGTCACCGTGGATGGTGATACATCGACCAATGACTCACTGGTCGTGATCGCATCCAATCAGGCGGGGCATGCTGAAATTACTTCCCTGGACAGTGCAGACGGGAAAATGCTTCGGCAGGCCATGCTGGGAGTTGCGCGCAATCTGGCGCAGGCCATCGTACGCGATGGCGAGGGCGCTACCAAGTTCATCACCATCACGGTTGAGGGCGGACGCAATGCCGCGGAGTGCCGACTGGCGGCCTACGCCATTGCCCACTCGCCCCTGGTCAAGACCGCGTTTTTTGCCAGCGATCCCAATTTGGGGCGTATTCTCGCGGCCGTGGGCTATGCCGGCATCGACGATCTGGACCAGAGCCGCATTGAGCTGTTTCTGGACGACGTTCACGTGGTGACCCAAGGTGGACGTAACCCGTCCTATCGTGAAGAGGACGGCCAACGCGTCATGAAACAAAGTGAAATCACCGTGAAGGTGGGTCTGGGGCGTGGTGAGGTGGCAGAGACCGTGTGGACCTGTGATTTGAGCCACGACTACGTGACCATCAACGCGGACTACCGTTCTTGAGGGATTCCTAGGATATGGATGATCGGTTGACCGCGTTTTTGTTACGCGCAGAGCACCTGATGGAGCGCATCGAATCTGCGTTGCCCCATGGGCTCTTGCCGCCCGATTGGAATGCCTCCATTGCGTTTCGGTATCGCCGGCGCAGTTCCGGGCAAGGTGTCATTGCCCCTGTGGGTCACATTGGCGCCATCAGCCTAGCCGACCTGAAGGAAGTTGACGTACAGAAGGAAAAAATCCAGCGCAATACTGAACAGTTTGTCCGCGGTTTGCCCGCCAACAACGTGCTGCTGACCGGTTCGCGAGGCACCGGAAAATCCTCGCTGATTCGGGCATGCCTGCATGCGTACGCAGCTCAGGGGCTGCGTTTGATTGAGGTCGACAAAGCGGAGCTGGTGGACCTACCTGACATCGTCGAGCTGGTGGCCCAACGACCGGAGAAGTTCATCGTCTTTTGCGATGACTTGAGCTTTGACGAAGGCGAACCCGGCTACAAGGCTTTGAAGTCGGTTCTGGATGGCTCCGTCGCCGCTGCCACGCCCAATGTGCTGGTGTACGCCACCAGCAACCGACGCCATTTGTTGCCTGAATACATGGCGGAAAATCTCACCTACACCTACACCCCGGAGGGAGAAGTGCACCCGGGCGAAGTGGTGGAGGAAAAAATTTCCCTCTCGGAGCGTTTTGGTTTGTGGGTGAGCTTCTACCCATTCAATCAGGACGAGTATCTGCAAATTGTGGCGCAGTGGCTCTCCGCAATGGGTGTGGAGCCGTCCCGCATTGCCGCTGCACGACCCGAAGCCCTAGTGTGGGCGCTGGAGCGTGGCTCCCGCAGCGGCCGCGTGGCCTGGCAGTTTTCGAGAGACTTCGCAGGCCGCAGCGCCTCTCAATCATGACCCGCAAGCCCATCGTGGCCGACCCCGGGTCGGCGCGGCAAGGGGGCCCGGACCGCGGTGTGGTGGACGTGGCGGTTGGGGTTTTGATGCGACCTGACGGTGATTTTCTGCTGACCTCGCGCCCTCACGGGAAGCCGTATGCAGGCTATTGGGAGTTTCCGGGTGGGAAGCTGGAGGCCGACGAAACCGTTCAACAGGCGCTGGCGCGTGAACTGTTTGAGGAACTCGGGATTCAGATCGGTGCCATCCATCCCTGGAAAGTCGAAGTAGTGGACTATCCTCATGCCCTGGTGCGTCTGCACTTTTGTAAGGTCTATGAATGGTCGGGCGAATTAGAGATGCGCGAGGCGCAGTCATTTTCGTGGGAACGGCTTCCCGTGCATATGGGTCCGGTTTTGCCCGGAACGATTCCGGTATTGCTGTGGCTGGCAGAAGAATCGGAATACCAGGGCGCTACACATTTAGTAGCGGTCGAGTCAATAAAATAGAGGGCTACAGGGCGATTTAGCCAAGCCAATCGAGCTGAGTGGTGCTATTGGAGCGTGGCGACACTTTCATCCAGATCACCGGCCGTTACGGGCGCTGGTACCCGAAAGCTTTCACTGGCCCAAGCACCGAAATCCATGTCCTTGCACCGTTCGCTGCAAAACGGCCGGGCAGTATTGGATACGGCATAAACACTATCTCCACCGCAGTTCGGACAGCGGACTAGGCGCGTGGTATCTGTCATGAGCAGAGGGTCAACTCGAATGCACCATCCTCACTGGAGGTGTGCAGGTGATCGTCTTCCCCGTGGCGCATGAGGCGGATCGACACCATGAGCCGGTTCCCGCTGATTTCAGGAATCAGTCGCAACGAATCGTCCAGGGACAGTCTCAGGAGTTGAAAGGTGCGGCCCTGCGGCAAGTTTTGCTGAAACTGTCCTCCGACGGCAATGACTTTTTGGGGCGATCCCGAATCCCGCAAGAGTTTCAGAAGCAGGTGTATGGATTCGGCCAATGGCGCCAATGTCGAGGCCCAACGCTGCAAATCGGCTTGCCGCGCCGGGGTGTCCCGGTGCTGCCAGGCAAAATAGGCAGGCAGATCAAACTCACAGGTTCCCCCGGGAATGCCGACCCGACTGCGAATGCTCATCAGCCAGTCGTTTTCCGTCAGTGCTTGCCCAGCCTTTCCGGGCTGCGCGTTGAGAGCTGCATAGCAGCGTTCCAGTTGGCGGATGATGTTGTCTAGCACGCCTTCTGCAATCGCCGGATTGCCGCGGTAGCCATTCAAAATCTGCTTTTGCTTCTCGAGGTCTTTGAGGACATCGGATTTCAGGTCTGCGCGCGCCCCCACGTCCATTACTTCAAACATGGTGGCAATCGCGAAATGGTGGTCCAGCGCATCCGCGCGGGCCATCAGTTCAGAAAGGCGAAGGAACAGGTGTTCCAAACGCAAATACGTGCGAATTCGCTCGTTGAAGGGGTATTCGTATAGGATCACGCTGATTTTTCCGGTGGCCGAATCATAGCCCGAACTGGGTGCCAATTTCACGCACTTGCTGCGTAAGATGGCCTAGTGCGATTCCATCGTTGAATACGACGAGGTCGGCCGATGCCAGACGTTGTTTGCGGGTGGCCTGTGCCGCGATAACCTTGCGCACTTCATCTGCGGTAAGACCATTTCTCCCCATGACACGAGCAATTTGCGTGTCTTCGGTACAGTCAATTACCAGTACGCGGCTGAGGCGTGTCCGCCAGTGTTTGGACTCCACCAATAGGGGGATATCGAAAACGATGCACGGGGTTCCGGCCTTCTCGGCCTGCTGCGCTTGTTTCGCGATCTCCAGTCCCACCAGCGGATGGACGATCGCTTCCAGGCGGGCTTTGGCCGTTGGGTCCGAATAGACCAAGCCGCGCATCTGATCGCGGTCCAATGCGCCCGCGCTGGTGAGCATGTCAGGACCAAAAGTGCTTTTCAACGCCGCAATGGCAGGACCGCCCGGAGCAGTTGCCGCCCTGGAAATGGCATCCGCATCAATCAATGCAGCACCCATATGTACCAGTGCCGTGGCGACTGTGCTTTTGCCACTGCCAATTCCACCGGTTAGGCCCAAGCGATGCGGAGCGATACCCACTTTTACAGACCAACAGCCTGGCGCAGTGTGTCGGCGCCGAAAAACAAAGCGGTAAAACCGGCACCCGCCAGAAAAGGACCAAATGGCACATACCCGCCTTCACGCAGGCCCGTGGTGAACTTCATCGCGATGCCAACGATCGCACCAATGACCGATGCCAGCAAAATCATTGGTATCAGTGCCTGCCAACCAAACCAGGCACCCAAGGCGGCGAAGAGTTTGAAGTCGCCATATCCCATACCTTCCTTGCCAGTGACCAGTTTGAACGCCCAATACACCATCCACAGGGAAAGGTACCCACCTACGGCGCCCCACAGAGACGCATTCAGGCTGACTGGCGTCCATTTCATGGCAGCCGCAATCAGACCGAGCCATAGCAACGGCAATGTCAGGTCATCGGGCAACAGTGTGGTGTCCCAGTCAATGACTGCCAAGGCTAGTAGCGTTGCCGAGAAAGTGCACCATGCCAGTCCGGTTGCCGATGCACCCCAGCGCCAGGCGCAAAGGAAAAACAGTCCGCCACTGACAACCTCGACGACAGGGTATCGCAGGCTGATGGGGGCTTTGCATGCAGAGCAGCCTCCCCGCAGAAACACATAGCTGATCACCGGGACATTCTCATACCAGTGGATCTGATGTCCGCAATGCGGGCAGCGCGAGCGGGGAAGCATCAAGTTAAATGGCTCTCCAACAGCTTGCGGGCTTCCGGACATTTCGGCGCACTCCGCAGCCCATTGGCGCTCCATCATCTTCGGCAAGCGGTAGATCACAACGTTGAGAAAACTGCCAATCAATAGGCCAAAGACTGCTGCAAGGGATGCCTCAAACCACTGCGGGTTCACCAGCATCAAACCACCTGACCCAGCTTGAAAATCGGCAGGTACATGGCAACCACGATGCCACCAATCAGCGTGCCAAGGATCACGATGATGATGGGCTCCATCAAACTGGAGATGCCGGCGACCATGTCATCCACTTCCGCTTCGTAGAAGTCTGCGGCTTTGCCGAGCATGTGGTCAATGGAGCCGGACTCTTCGCCGATCGAGCACATTTGCAGCACCATCGATGGAAACAGGTTGGCGTTGGTCATGGCTGCGGTCAAGGCGGTTCCAGTGGAAACTTCCTGCTGAATCTTGAGTGTGGCTGACGCAAAAACATCATTGCCGGACGCGCCGCCGACTGAGTCCAGCGCTTCGACCAAGGGAACGCCCGCTGCAAACATCGTCGACAGGGTTCGCGTCCATCGGGCGATACATGATTTTTCCACTAGGACGCCAAAGATGGGTAGTTTCAACATGACACGGTCCATGAAGGCCTGCATCTTCTTGTTGCGTTTCCAAGATTCCATGAAGAAATACACGCCGCCAAAAAGGCCACCAAAAATCAGATACCAATATTTGATAAAGAACTCACTCATGGCGATAACGACCAGGGTGGGCATCGGGAGTTCTCCTCCGAAAGAGGTGAACACTTGCTTGAAGGACGGGATCACAAATATCATGATCACTGCGACAACGACGAAGGCCACAATGAGAACCGATATCGGGTACATCAATGCGGATTTGATTTTGGACTTGATGGCCTCGGTCTTCTCCATGTAGACGGCCAGCCGGTCCAGCAACTGGTCCAGAATACCGGCCGACTCGCCAGCCTCCACCAAGTTGCAATACAGCGCGTCAAAGTACAGCGGGAATTTTCGGAATGCAACGCTGAGGGATGTTCCGGTCTCCACGTCGGTCCGAATATCGTTGAGCAGTTTGGTGACCCGGGGGTTTGGATTGCCACGACCGACGATGTCGAATGCCTGCAGTAACGGCACGCCGGCCTTCATCATCGTCGCCAACTGCCGTGTGAAAATGGCCAGATCCTTGGGTTTGATCGATGATCCTGCGCTCATCCGGCGTTTTTTGATTTTGGTCGGGGTGACACCCTGCCGTCTCAACGACGCCTTGACCTGGTTTTCGCCCGCCGCGCGAATTTCTCCGCGCACCTGCTTGCCATTGCGGTCCTTGCCTTCCCATTCGAATACGGCTTCTTTGCTGACAGCAGTTTTTGCGGTTGCCATAGTTTTCCTCTGAATTCTTTGCTATTCGTTGGTGCAGGCGAGAACTTCTTCTAGCGAAGTCATCCCTTGCTTGACCTTGTGTAACCCGGATTGTCGCAAAGAGCGAACGCCCTCTTTTTCGGCCTGAATCGCAATGTCGAGTGAACTGCCGTCCCGAAGAATGATGCGCTGGATTTCCTCGGTAATTGGCATCACCTGATAAATGCCGACCCGCCCTTTGTAGCCACCGTTGCACAGGGAGCAGCCAACCGCTTTGTAGGGCTTCCAGGTTCCGTCCAGTTGGGGTTCCTTGAATCCTGCATTGAGTAGTGTCTTCTGCGGAAGTTCCACTGGCGCTTTGCAGTTCAGACAGAGGCGCCTGGCCAGACGCTGCGCGGTGATCAGAATGACGCTCGACGCGATGTTGAAGGGTGCAATTCCCATATTGCGCATGCGGGTCAACGTCCCCGGCGCGTCGTTGGTATGCAAGGTCGATAGTACCAAGTGACCGGTCTGGGCGGCCTTGATGGAAATGTCTGCAGTTTCAAGATCGCGAATTTCGCCGACCATGATGATGTCTGGGTCCTGGCGCAAGAATGACTTCAGGGCGACGGCAAAGGTCAAACCCGCCTTGTCATTCATGTTGACCTGGTTGACACCCGGCAAGTTGATTTCCGACGGGTCTTCTGCGGTTGCAATATTTACGCCGGGTTGGTTCAACAAGTTCAGGCAGGTGTAGAGCGATACGGTTTTCCCGGAGCCGGTCGGTCCTGTCACCAGAATCATGCCGTAAGGGCGTTCGATTGCCTTGAGGAGACGTTCTTTTTCCTCTGGTTCATAGCCCAATGCATCAATGCCAAGCTTGGCGCTGCTGGGGTCCAGAATCCGGATGACTATCTTTTCGCCGAATAGCGTGGGCAATGTGCTCACCCGAAAGTCAATCACCCGGTCCGGGCCGACTTTGAGCTTCATCTTTCCGTCCTGGGGCACCCTTTTTTCCGAGATATCCATGCGCGAGATCACCTTGATTCGCGAGGCAAGCTTGTCCTTGATGGCGATCGGAGGGGACGCAATTTCACGCAATTCACCGTCAATGCGAAAGCGCACCCGGTACGTGTGCTCGTAAGGTTCAAAATGCAGATCGGACGCACGCATGCTGAAAGCGTCCATCAGCATTTTGTGCAAAAACCGCACAACCGGTGCATCTTCAACGTCGGATGCAGCGGCCGGGCCGTTGTCAATGACGGCTTCAGCGGCGGCTTCGTCAAACTCGAAGTCACCACCAATAATGTCTTCCATCGCCTCCGTTGCGGTGGTTGCATTGGTATCCACCAACTTTGACAGCTTGTCGTATTCGGCAATGACCCAGTCGACCCCCATCTGGGTCGAAAACTTGATCTTTTCGGCCGCCGCCTGGTCAGATGGGTCAGCAGTTGCGACGATAAGCCGGTTACTGCGCTTGCTCAGAACAACCACGCGGTAGGCGATGCAAATCTTGCTATCCAGCAGGCCTTTTGGCAGGCGGTTGGCGTCAATGGCGTCCAGGTCCAGCAGTGGAGCGGCGAACGCTGAAGAAAGAGTGTGCGCTAGGTCCGCTGCGGAAACCGCGCCTGAACCGACCAGCTCCGCGATAAAGCTGCTTTTGCTGGAGAGCGCCTTGCGGTATATGTCTTCCGCGGACTTTTGCCCCAATTTGCCCGCGGTGATAAGGGCCCTCCCGAGGCCAGGAAGGGCTATGGCTTGGTTTTCACGTTGTAGGGGATCGACAGTTGCCATGAACCGATAAGAATATGCGTTACGTAAAAGACTGGTGCATCATCGCTGATTGCGCCACCAATGTAAATCAATTGGGAACAATGTTACCTTGGTGCGTCCCAGAGCGTTGGCTGCCTGTCATACTCTTGTTTCCATCCACGTTTCAGAGTCTGTTACATGAATCCAAACGAGCGCACGGCGCCTGATAGCATTACTTCCGTCGTTTTGTGCGGCGGCAGCGGTACCCGACTGTGGCCGCTGTCACGCAAAGCGTTGCCAAAGCAGTTTGTACCACTGATTCAAGGCAAGAGCCTGTTGCAACTTACGCTGGAGCGTGCCGCGCGGCTTGGCCAGCGGCAGCTCATTGTGGCTGCGGAAGACCATCGTTTTTTGGTCCAGGCGTGCGCCGCGGCGGCAGGCGTGCCAAGCACCATATTGCTTGAGCCTGTGGCACGCAACACGGCGGCCGCAATGGCTGCAGCCGCTTTGAATGTAGCGCCCGATGCATTGCTGCTGTTTCAACCCGCAGACCACCACATTCCGGATTCGGTCGCGTTTGTCGCTACCGTTCTCGCTGGGGTGCCTGCTGCCCGTGCGGGCTCCATTGTCACCTTTGGTGTACACCCGACTTATCCGAGCACGGCCTACGGCTATATCGAGCAGGGTGATGCGTTGACAGGTCAGGGCGAGGCCCGCAGTGTTGCGTGTTTTATCGAGAAGCCTGACGCCGCACGCGCGCAACAATTGTTGTTGGCGGGGGGCTACTTCTGGAATGCAGGTATCTTTTTGGTTCAGGCCAGCACTCTGTTGGATGCACTCAGAACCTACGCAGGGGATATTCTGGACGCTTGTGAAGTGGCCGTGTCCAGCCAAACCACCGATGGGGACTTCCGTCGACTGGATGCTGAAGCGTTTGCTGCCTGCCGAGCAGACAGCATTGACTATGCGGTCATGGAAAAGGCAGCCAACGTGTCAGTAATTCCGTTTGCTTCCGCTTGGAGCGACGTCGGAAGCTGGAACGCCGTAGCCGAGTTGACTGTGCCCGACGTCAACGGCAACCGCATACATGGCCAGGGACATACCGTCCAGGCAACGAACACTTTTATCCACGCTCCGCATCGTCCGGTTGTCGCGCTGGGTACACAAAACCTTTTGATCATTGATACCGTGGACGCCGTGTTAGTGGCTGACGCCTCGTCGGCTGAGCTAGTCAAGACAGTGGTTGCTCAACTGGAAGCCAAGGGTGTGCCCCAGGCCTTACATCACCGGCACGTGGCGCGCCCGTGGGGTACCTATGACAGTGTCGATAGTGGCGAGCGATTTCAGGTCAAACGCATTGTAGTGAAGCCGGGCGCCACGCTGAGTTTGCAGATGCATCACCATCGTGCTGAGCATTGGGTAGTGGTGAGTGGCACCGCGGAGGTTACCAATGGTGACAAGGTGACCCTCTTGTCTGAGAACCAGAGTACTTATATTCCTCTTGGCCAGATTCACCGTTTGGCCAACCCCGGAAAAGTGCCTTTGGAGATTATTGAGGTCCAGTCTGGATCCTACCTGGGGGAAGACGACATTGTGCGTCTAGAGGACACCTATGGGCGGGTTCAGCAGTAGCTGATGAATGGTCGGGGTGACACGATTCGAACGTGCGGCCTCTACGTCCCGAACGTAGCGCTCCACCAGGCTGAGCTACACCCCGCAGCCAGACGTTCTTCCCACGAAATCAGTGGTTTCTTTCCAGCAATTGCGATGCCAATTGTACCAAACAGTCCTTGTGCGGGCCGTCTGGAAGGAGGCTCGCGGCAGCGATGGCGCGCCTCGCTTCCTGTTGTGCGGCGCTGCGCGCAACGTCCAGAGCGCCGGTCGCATGGACGATGGCAATCACAGCGTCCAGCATGGTCACGTCACCGGTCTCGATGGCTTGCTGAATGGTTTCGCGCTCCGAAGGTGTGCCGCGTTGCATGGCAGCAATCAGCGGCAGGGTGGCTTTGCCCTCGCGCAAGTCGTCCCCCAGATTCTTGCCCATTACAGACGCGTCACCGGTGTAGTCCAGAACATCGTCAATCACCTGAAACGCGGTGCCCAACGCCTGGCCATAGTCGGCACATGCCTCTTCATCGGCTGTGGTAGCGCCTGACAGGATGGCGCCGACCCGGGCGCTAGCCTCAAACAGCTTTGCGGTCTTGGAGCGGATGACTTGCAAATACGATGCCTCGTCGAGTGCGGCATTGTGCATGTTCATCAATTGCATGACCTCGCCCTCGGCAATGATGTTGGTCGCATTCGCCAAAACTTCCATAATCCGCATGTTTTGCGTGTCCACCATCATCTGGAATGCACGGGAATACAGAAAATCACCCACCAGTACGCTGGCCGGGTTGCCAAACCTGGCATTGGCTGTTGGACTTCCCCGTCTCAACGCCGAATCATCCACTACGTCGTCATGCAACAGTGTTGCAGTGTGGATGAATTCGACCACGGCAGCCATATTGAAGCGTTGCGCGCCTTCAAAACCCAGGGCGCCGCAGCACAGCAACAAGAGTGCCGGGCGCAGGCGCTTGCCACCAGCAGAGATGATGTAGTGCGAGACACTTCCGACCAAGGGCACACCAGAGGACAACCGCTGGGCGATGACCTGGTCAACCTGGAGCATGTCCTGTTCGACGATAGAGAGCCCGGACGAAGCGCCGGTCGGATTGGCTTGCAAGGCAGTTAGGCTTTTTGTTGGATGGGGAATTGTATCGAAGCCGGGAGCGCCTTTTGGCGCCCGCCGTAGGACTGTTTGACGCAAATGGCTGGCAATGTTATACTCATGGGCTCTGCGAAAATTCGTTTGCAGAATCTCAATTTGAAGAGGTCAATATGTACGCGGTCATAAAAACCGGCGGCAAGCAATATCGTGTTGCTGCCGGCGAAAAAATTAAAGTAGAACAGATTGCTGCGGATGTAGGCCAAGAAATTGTGTTTGACCAGGTTTTGGCTGTCGGAAACGGCGCTGAATTGAAGGTTGGCACACCCTTGGTGTCCGGCGCAACGGTGACAGTCACCGTCTTGGCGCATGGCAAGCACGACAAAGTGGGCATTTTCAAAATGCGCCGTCGTAAGCATTATCAAAAACGTCAAGGGCACCGTCAGCAGTTCACAGAGCTGCTCATCGGCGCGATTGCTGGATAAGGGGCATAGGTCATGGCACAGAAAAAAGGCGGCGGCTCTACGCGAAATGGGCGCGATTCAAAGCCCAAAATGCTCGGTGTGAAGAAATTTGGCGGTGAATTGGTCAGCGGCGGCGCGATCATCGTGCGTCAACGCGGCACCAAGTTCCATCCTGGCACCAATGTAGGCATCGGCAAGGATCACACCTTGTTTGCGCTGACTGAAGGCCATGTTTCGTTCACCACTAAGGGTGCGCTGAACAAACACACGGTGAACGTGACTGCAGCCTGATCTGCAGTGACCCTCCCTCAGAAACCCTGCGCCTAAAGCGCGGGGTTTTTCGTTTATAACTACGCTACACACCATGAAGTTCGTTGACGAAGCCTATATTGACATCTCCGCTGGAGACGGTGGGGCGGGCTGCGTCTCGTTTCGTCACGAGAAGTACAAGGAGTTTGGCGGGCCCAACGGGGGCGATGGCGGCCGCGGAGGCCACGTATTTGCTGTGGCAGATGCCAACCTAAATACGCTGGTTGATTTCCGGTTTTCGCGTCGCCACGACGCCAAGCGCGGCGAGCACGGCATGGGCTCCGACATGTTTGGTGCGGCCGGCGACGACATCACGCTGAAAATGCCGGTGGGCACCATCATTACGGATGCCGAGACTGGTGAGGTGTTGTACGAGTTGCTCAAGCCGGGCGATGTCATCACTATCGCTAAAGGCGGGGACGGCGGATTTGGCAATTTGCGTTTCAAAAGCGCTATCAACCGCGCACCTCGCCAGAAAACACCCGGTTGGCCGGGTGAAAAGAAAAACCTCAAGCTGGAGTTGAAGGTGTTGGCCGATGTCGGCCTGCTGGGCATGCCCAACGCGGGCAAATCCACCTTCATCACAGCCATATCCAACGCACGTCCCCGCATTGCCGATTACCCGTTTACCACACTGCACCCCAACCTGGGCGTGGTGCGGGTGGGCCCCGAACAAAGCTTTGTGGTCGCTGATTTGCCCGGGCTTATTGAGGGCGCGTCTGAGGGGGCTGGACTTGGACACCTTTTCTTGCGCCACCTGAGCCGCACACGCTTACTGTTGCATATCGTGGACATGGCTCCGTTCGATGAGAATGTAGACACGGTTGCCCAAGCTAAGGCGATTGTTAATGAGCTGAAAAAATACGATCCCGATTTGTACAAGAAACCACGCTGGCTGGTACTAAACAAACTTGACATGGTTGCAACCGATCAACGCGAGGCCTTGGTCAAGGATTTTGTCAAGCGGTTCAAGTTCAAGGGCCCGGTTTTTGAGATTTCGGCATTGACCCGGGAGGGGTGTGAGCCGTTGGTCAAGGAAATCTACAAGCACGTTAAGGCGCAACAGGTAGCAGAACAAACGCCAGAGGTCATTGATCCGCGCTTTGTTGACCTCCCTGACGCCTAGATTTACTATAAAAATAGTAGCTGTCTACGCAATGCGGGCGGGGGCTACTGGCTCATATGGCAAACATGTCTAGTTCTTCCGTGCTGCGCGACGCGCGGCGTATTGTGGTCAAGGTGGGCTCCAGCCTGGTGACCAATGATGGCCGCGGCCTGGACGAAGCGGCCATCGGCGAATGGTGTCGCCAGATGGCGCAACTGATGCGCGATGGACGCGAAGTCATCATGGTTTCCAGCGGTGCCATTGCCGAGGGCATGAAGCGCCTGGGCTGGACGGTTCGCCCCAAGGCGATTCAGGAACTGCAGGCCGCCGCCGCTGTCGGGCAAATGGGCTTGGCGCAAATGTACGAGACCAAGCTCAAGCTGAACGGCCTGGGCAGCGCGCAGGTCTTGCTGACCCATGCCGACCTGGCCGACCGGGAGCGCTACCTCAACGCCCGCTCCACGCTGCTGACCCTGCTCAAACTGGGGGTCGTGCCTGTCATCAACGAAAACGACACGGTGGTCAACGACGAGATCAAGTTTGGTGACAACGACACGCTGGGTGCGCTGGTGGCCAACTTGGTGGAAGCCGATGCGCTGGTGATCCTGACCGACCAGAAGGGGCTCTTCACCGCCGATCCCCGCAAAGCCCCCAATGCCGAGTTCGTGCATGAAGCCCGCGCGGGTGATGCCTCGCTGGAGGCCATGGCCGGCGGTGCTGGCTCCAGCCTAGGGCGCGGCGGCATGATCACCAAGATTTTGGCCGCCAAGCGTGCGGCGGGCTCGGGCGCATCCACCGTAATCGCCTGGGGCCGGGAGCCCGATGCATTGATTCGCTTGACCCAAGGAGAGGCCATTGGCACCCTGCTGGTGGCGCAAACCCAGAAAAATCAGGCGCGCAAACAGTGGATGGCGGACCACTTGCAACTGCGCGGCGCGGTCGTGGTGGACGCGGGTGCAGTCGTCAAAGTGCGTGACCAGGGAAAAAGCCTGCTACCGGTCGGGATGGTGCTGGTGGAGGGGGACTTTTCACGCGGTGACGTGATCGCGTTGCGTGACGAGCGCGGTGTCGAATTTGCCCGGGGTCTGGCCAATTATTCGAGTTCCGAGGCGCGGCTACTGTGCCGCAGGCCTTCTGCCGATATCGAAAAACTGTTGGGCTATGCCGCGGAGCCCGAGATGCTTCACCGAGACAACCTGGTGCTGACCCGATAAGCGGGGACTGAGTAGAACGCCTTAGTCGCGGGCCACTTGGCGTCGTTTCAGGGCTGTGACGATATCGTCCCGTTTGGCGGCGGTACGACCTTCACAGGCGCCCTGCTTGGCAATCGCATAGGCGTGGCGTGACGGCAAATTGCTGGTCATGTCTTTCCAGGGGGCTTGTTCGTTGTTCACCCATTGGTCCGCGGCATTGACTCTGGCATAGGTTTTGACTTCACCCGTCGCGCACCGGATGCCCTCATACGCCACGTTCCTGGAACCTGACGCATTGCGCATGACGACTACGTACCGCACAATGCCGTCGGTCGCGCCGACTGCCAACGTTGCGGGGTCAATGCCGACTTTTAGCGTGACATAGGGGGGCATTTCAACAGGGATCAGCAGGTCAGTCGAGTAAGCTGGCGTAGATGGTGATCTTTCCTCGACCCACTCCGCAACCTCAACGGGAGTCTGGGCCCAGACGCCTGCGCCAGCAATAGCCATCCAGAACCCGAAAATGACTCTACATTTCATGCTTGCGTCCGTGATTTTGGGCAGACGGATCGGGCTCAAACGACGCACCGGGAGGCAGTTCCATGCCATTGGGCAGATGATCGCGAATGGACTCGTCCCCATGTTCGTGGGAGCGGTGTCCATGGCGCAGAAAACGGTTGCGGGGTTCATTGCGCGGCAAATAGCGGGCGAGCTCCGTCAGGGCGGTCTCATAGACACCCCGTTTGAATTCGACCACGGCGTCCAGCGGAACCCAGTAATCGTTCCAGCGCCAGGCGTCAAACTCAGGGTGATCGGTGGCGCGCAGGTTCAGATCCCAGTCGTGCCCGATCAATTTGAGTAAGAACCAGATTTGCTTCTGGCCCTTGTAGTGGCCGCGTGCGTCGCGGCGAATGTAACGGTCCGGCACCTCGTAGCGCAACCAGTCTCGGGTACGGGCAACTATGCTCACATGCTCCGGGTGGAGCCCGACTTCCTCGTGCAGTTCACGGATCATGGCCTGCTCAGGAGTCTCCCCCCGGTCAATGCCACCCTGTGGAAACTGCCACGAATGGGTACGAATGCGCTTGCCCCAAAATACCTGATTTTTCTGGTTGAGCAGGACGATGCCGACGTTGGGCCGAAAGCCGTCCCGGTCAAGCATAATCAAACCCCAATTTTTAAACTTCGTTCATTATGCACAGCAAGCGCCGTGTATCAAGGGGCGAGGGCCTCTGAAGTTCACCGAGTCACCCCATGAAAGCATCCCAATTTCTCATTTCCACCCTCAAAGAGGCTCCCGCGGACGCGGAGGTGGCCAGCCACAAGCTGATGATGCGCGCGGGCATGATCAAGAAGCTGGGCGCCGGCATCTACACCTACATGCCTATGGGGCTGCGGGTTATCCGCAAGGTGGAGGCTATTGTTCGGGAGGAAATGAACCGCGCCGGTTCAGTGGAGCTGAGCATGCCGGTGATCCAACCTGCCGAGTTGTGGCAGGAAACCGGACGCTTCACGACCAATGGCCCCGAGCTGCTGCGCATCCAGGACCGCCATGGCCGCGATTACATCGTGCAGCCGACCAGCGAAGAAGTGATCACTGACATTGCACGCCAGGAAATCAAGAGCTACAAACAGTTGCCCAAGAACCTGTACCAGATCCAGACCAAGTTCCGTGACGAGCGCCGTCCGCGCTTTGGTCTGATGCGTGGACGTGAGTTCACGATGAAGGACGCCTACAGCTTCGACCGGGATCTGGACGCCGCCAAGAAGAGCTACGACACCATGAGTGGTGCCTACCGCCGCATCTTTGACCGTTTTGGCCTGCGCTACCGCGCGGTTGCGGCCGACAGTGGCGCCATTGGCGGAGACCTGAGCGAAGAATTTCAGGTAATTGCCGATACCGGCGAAGACGCCATCGTCTACTGCCCCGATAGCAGCTATGCCGCGAATATGGAAAAGGCCGAGGCGCTGGCACCTGCAGGGCCCCGCGGCGCGGCTACTCAGGCCATGGCCAAAGTGTCCACGCCGGGAAAGAGCACCTGTGAAGACGTGGCCGAGTTGCTGGGTGTTGCCCTGCAAACCACCGTCAAGTCGCTCGTGCTGGCCACCGACGCCAAAGACGACAAGGACAACATTGTCAAAACCCAGGTCTGGCTGTTGCTGCTGCGCGGCGACCACGAGATGAACGAAGTCAAGGTTGGCAAGGTGCCGGGCCTGAATGACTTCCGTTTTGCCACGCTGGGGGAGATTGAAGAGTATTTTGGCTGCAAGCCGGGCTACCTGGGCCCCATCGGTTTGCAGAAACCCGTCAAACTGGTGGTGGACCGCGAGGTGGCAGTCATGGTCGACTGGATTTGCGGCGCCAATGCCGAAGATTTCCATACCACAGGCGTCAATTGGGGCCGTGACCTGCCAGAACCTGCGCTGGTCGCAGATCTGCGCAATGTGAAGGCGGGAGACCTGTCGCCAGATGGCAAAGGTGTGCTGGCGATTGAGCGCGGTATCGAAGTGGGGCACGTATTCGTGTTGGGCACCAAGTACAGCAAGCCCATGAACGCGACGTTCCTGGACGTGAATGGCAAACCCCAGTTCATGGAAATGGGCTGCTACGGTATTGGCATTACTCGCCTGCCTGCCGCCGCCATCGAGCAGAACCACGATGCCCGCGGCATCATCTGGCCAGACGCGCTGGCGCCGTTCACTGTGGTGCTGTGCCCCATCAGTCCGGACCGCTTCCCCGACGTCAAGGCCGCTGCTGACAACCTGTACGCCGAGCTGCTGGCCGCCGGCGTGGATGTGATGCTGGACGACCGCTGCGAGCGCCCGGGCGCCATGTTTGCCGACTGGGAGCTGATTGGCGTGCCGCACCGCGTCACCATTGGCGACCGTGCGCTGAAAGAAGGCGTGGTGGAGTATCAACACCGCCGCGATACGGAAGCTACCAAGGTCTCGCTGGGCGAGGTGGCGGCGCTGATTCGTGCCAAACTGGCAGCATGACGCCTGCCACGGCTCCGTTGGGCGCCCGCGTTACACGAAGAATCTGCCTCCTGCCCTCGTTGGTAGGTCTTGGGTTGCTATCGATTCAGGAGCATTCCTGGGCCGGCGCGCAAATTGAGGAGCCCATAGCCGACGCGGTTCGAAACGCAATGCGTGCGTCCGTCCATAGTGACGCACCACCTGAACCGGTCTTTCCGTCTACGGAGTCGCGGTTGCACTACTTGCGCTGGAAGATTGAGATGAACAAGCGGCTGATCAGCCGCAGAACCGACCTCAGAACTTTCCAGGAAAGAGATGAGTTTCTTCAGTCAGTTTGGTACAACAGCAAACGAACGCGACTCGACGTGGATTTGGTCTTGGGATTGATCCAGGTTGAAAGCAATTTCCGAAAAAGAGCCATTAGCTCTGTGGGAGCCCGTGGCTACATGCAAGTCATGCCCTTTTGGATGCGCCTGCTGGGCGAAGGCGACGTTGCCAAGTTGTTCAACATGCAAACCAATTTGCGCTTTGGCTGCGTGATTTTGCGACACTACCTCGATAGGGAAAACGGCGACCTGTTCTTGGCCTTGGGGCGATACAACGGCTCGCGGGGAAAACCACAGTACCCGGATGCTGTCTTTGCCAACAAACGGTTGTGGGAGTTTGTCGTCAAGTAAGTCATTTGGCACTACTTCCTTTGGCGGGATCCGTTGGGCTGCACGTATTTCTGCGTGTCCCCCGCCCGCTGTGCGGGCTCCTCCAGCGCATAACACCCACGCCGTGCCTGCTGCGTGCGCGCGAAGTGCCAGCTGTGTGCGAGATACGCACCGTCAGTCAAGCGAGCGAAGTGTTCCAACTCCGCAGACAAATAACTCAGGCCGCCGGAGTACCCAAGGCCTGCTGCAACTCACCGTTTTCGTACATCTCCATCATGATGTCCGAACCACCGATGAACTCGCCCTTGACGTAGAGCTGTGGAATGGTCGGCCAGTTGCTGTAGTCCTTGATGCCGGCGCGGATCTCGTCGTCTTCCAGCACATTGACGGTCTTGATGGCCTTGGCATCCACACCACAGGCCTTGAGGATCTGGATGGCGCGCCCTGAAAAACCGCACTGTGGAAAACTGGCATTGCCCTTCATGAAAAGCACAATCTCGTTGTGCTTGACCAACTCGTCGATTCGTTGCTGTGTGTCGCTCATCGCAAAAACTCCATGTAATCAGGCCCAATCGGCCCGGTGCGCTAACCTAATCTGCCATTATCCCAGACCCTGTTGACGGCGCGGTCAAGTGGGGGCTAAGGAGGTTGCTTGATTCAAATCAAGCAGGGCTGGCGGCTTCGGTGCGAGCATGAGAATATTGGTTTAATTTGATCCGCCCCCCATGACCGACCCTGATATCGAGTTACCACACGACGTCCTGCTGGGCGACGACTTTTCTCGCCATACAGGGCATGCTGGCGATTGGCCAAGCCAGAACACCGCCCCCGTTCCGCTGGATGGGAGCGATGCCGTCTTCTCCTCCCTGCAAATGGGCGTCGTGCATGACCTGGAGCAATTGCAAAGCCTGTTGCAACAAGGAATTTTTCGCGTGCTGCCCCTGGAAAGTACAGGCCCGTTGGAGAAAAGTGCGGGTCCCGAATGTCTCGTGGAAGCCTTTCGAGCGAGAACCTTGCACCCGATGGACGATTCGGCAGAGCTGGCAGCCCGTCTGATGGTTCAGTTGTCCAAGGCGGGGCACGGCCAGCATGCGGTTAGTCAGGCGCTGTTGGTGGCAGGCGTTCTCAACCATGTGCCGGTAATTGAACTGACGGACTTCGAACCCCAGGCGCACGCTGTGGAAACGCTGCCCGCGGACATGGCAAACCGCCTCAATGTGCTGCCCATTTTGCGGGAAGGTGATGTGCTGATGGTGGCCATGGCCGAGCCCATGGATGCCGAACACCAGCATTTGATTCGCTTTGTCACCCAGTGCCGCGTGGTGGCGGTACTGGCAGCGAAGGATGACATTCAGCACGCGATTGGCCGCTGTTACGCGCTGCACAGCGATTCGGGTGAATTGGAGTCGCTGGCGATCAGCGAGATCGAAACCGGTAGCGAAGAAGAGGAAATGCGGGTCTGGAGCGAGGCCGAGACCTTGGCCCGCCAGGCACCCATCGTGCGTCTGGTCAGTACCCTTTTGTCCGACGCGGTGAGCCGGCGGGCCTCGGACATCCACATTCGCCCCGGCCAGAAGACTTTTGAAGTGCTGTACCGCATCAATGGCACGCTGGTGCCGGTGCGACGCCTGCGCCGCGCCTTGCTACCGCCCGTGGTGGGGCGCATCAAGATTCTGGCCAGTATGAACAGTTCGGAGCATCGGTTGCCGCAGGACGGCCGCATCCGCATCACCGAGAACGGTGCTGGCATCGACCTGCGCATTTCCATTATCCCCTCGCAGTTCGGCGAGAGCGTTGTGATCCGTGTGCTGGCGCGCACGGCCGACATGCGCAGCCTTGACGCCATCGGGTTCGAGACGTCGGATCTTGCCCGCCTGCGGGATCTGCTACGGCGCAGCATGGGCATCGTGCTGGTGACCGGTCCCACGGGTTCGGGCAAGACCACCACGCTGTACGCGGCACTGCAAGAGGTGGTGCGGCAAAACGTCAACATCATCACGGTTGAAGATCCGATCGAATACGAACTGGAAAACGTGATTCAGATCCAGGTCAATCCGGTCATTGACTTCAGCTTTCCCAAGGCCCTGCGCCACATCCTGCGCCACGACCCGGACGTGATCCTGATAGGCGAGATGCGCGACTACGAGACGGCCAAGATCGCCGTAGAGAGCGCGCTGACTGGTCACCTGGTGTTCAGCACCCTGCACACCAACGATGCACCCAGTGCGCTGGTGCGACTAATTGAGATGGGGGTGGAGCCCTATTTGATCCGCTCGGCCGTGATCGGCGTGCTGGCCCAACGGCTGGTGCGCACCAACTGCCCCCACTGCCGCGCAATCGAGCCCGTGGACACCCTGATGCGGACGAACCTCGACCTGGGACCTGACGAGGTTTTCTGGCGCGGCGCGGGCTGTGATCGCTGCCATGGCACGGGCTTCTCGGGCCGCCAGGCGATTTACGAGCTGCTGGTCATGGATAAACAACTGGCCGAACGGGTAGATATTGGGGTGTCTGCCGATGTATACCGCGACAGCGCCCTGTCGAGCCGCATGCACAGTCTGCCAGCCAACGGCATCAAACTGGCGCGGACCGGTGCCGTGTCACTGGCAGAAATCTACCGGGCCTGCATGTAGGCCTGTGTCTCACAGCAGCCCGAGCAACTGCGCGGCTGGCTTGGCGACACTAGTCCTGCCAAACATCAGGTGCTCGAGGACCGGGATGGCAATGCACAGCAATACGAAAACTGGCAGTCGGCTGGTGTCCCAGCGGTCTTCCCGCCATTGTTTCTCCAGCGTGAACCACCAGTCGGCGTTGGACCACAGGCGCAACGCCTCCAGAAAACCAGTCCAGTCCTTGAAGATCAACCGCCCCAGGCCCAGATAGACCGGGATATTGACCAGGACCAGGAGGAGCCATTGGGCTTTTTGGGGGTTCATGGGCGCGGCGATCAGGCCTTTTTCAGGAAGCAGGCCTTGAGCATAAAGCTGCCCCCGTCCATTTTGCAATCCACTTCATGGTCGCCGCCCACGAGGCGGATGCTCTTGACCTTGGTACCCATCTTCAGCACTGTGGAGGACCCCTTGACCTTGAGATCCTTGATCAGCACCACGGCATCGCCATCCTGCAGCACCTGGCCATTGGAGTCCTTGACGACAGCGTCGGCATCGTCATCGGCGGCAGAGCCGGGCGCCATCGGCCACTCAAAGCCGCAGTCGGCACAGACGAAGTTGGTGCCATCGGGGTAGGTGTTCTCAAGGGTGCATTGGGGGCAGGGGAGTGTGGTGGTGGGCATGGAGCAAACGTCCTTTTGATGCTATTGAATCAGTAGCTATAAGCGTATATTTTACGAGGGCCAACGGCCGCCACTGCAACGTTCAACGCCGGCCAGGTCACGCCGGGATTGTGCATCCGCAAAGCCTGCGTCCGCCAGCAGCGCGCGCACGGCAGAGGCCTGGTCGTAGCCGTGTTCCAGTAACAGCCAGCCACCGGGCTGCAGATGGCGGCCCGCCTGGGCAATGATGGTGCCGATATCGTCCAGCCCGTGGTCGCCGCTGGCCAGTGCCTGCCGGGGTTCGTGGGTCAACGCCGCCAGATGCGGATCAAGCGCTGCGATGTAGGGCGGGTTGGAGACGATCAGGTCAAAGCAGCCCTGCACGCCGTCCAGCCAGTTGCCTTGCGCAAACCGGACCTTGAGATGCAGACGTAGGGCGTTGGCTTGTGCCACCGTCAGTGCGTCGGTGCTGTAGTCGATCGCCAGTACTTGCAGGTCGGGGCGGCTGTGTTGGAGCGCTAAGGCGATGGCGCCGCTGCCGGTGCCTAAATCGAGGACGCGGGTGGGCTTGGTGTGCGGCTCAGTCGTTGTAGAGGTGCTCGCAGTCGTTGGAGCGATGGCTAACACCTCCAGCGCCCAGTCCACCAGCGTCTCGGTATCAGGCCGGGGCACCAGAACACGGCCGTCCACACAAAGGTCCAGCCCGTAAAACGCTTTGTGGCCGGTGATATAGGCCAGCGGTTCACCCGCGGCACGACGACGCACGGTGGCCTGCAGCGTGGCGTGGGCGGCGTCGGGCAGGGCGTCGGTGTCGTGCGCCAGCAGCCAGGCGCGTTCCATGTCCGTGCGGCCTACTGCGTGCAGTACCAGCAGTTGCGCGTCGAGCCGGTCCAAGCCCTGGGTCTGGGCCCATCCCATGGCCTGGGCGATGGTGGAGGGTGTTTGCGGGGTTCCCATATGCTATTGAATTGGTAGCTGCATACGTAGTATCTACGAGGGCTAGAGGTCTAAAATGCTTACACGATTCCCAGTTCGAGCGCGGCAAGCTGTTCGGCGGCCTCGTAGGCTTGCAAGGCCTGTACCACGTCGTCCAGGTCGCCTTCCATGATTTGCAGCAGTTTGTACAGCGTCAGATTGATGCGGTGGTCGGTCAGCCGCCCTTGCGGGAAGTTGTAGGTGCGGATGCGGTCGCTGCGGTCGCCACTGCCGACCAGGCTCTTGCGTTCGGCGGCGTCCTTGGCGGCGCGCTCGCTGCGGTCTTTTTCGTGGATGCGGGCCGTCAGGACTTTGAGGGCCTGGGCCTTGTTGCTGTGCTGACTGCGCCCGTCCTGGCACTCGGCGACGATGCCGGTGGGAATGTGGGTGATGCGCACTGCCGAGTCGGTCTTGTTGATGTGCTGGCCGCCGGCGCCACTAGCGCGGTAGGTGTCGATGCGCAGGTCGGACGGGTTGATCTTGATGGCCTCGGCCTCATCCTGCTCGGCCAGCACGGCGATGGTGCAGGCGCTGGTGTGGATGCGGCCTTGCGTCTCGGTGGCAGGCACGCGTTGCACGCGGTGGCCACCGGACTCGAACTTGAGCGCGCCATAGGCGCCGGTGCCATTGTGAAAGCCTTCCATGCGCACCACCACTTCCTTGTAGCCACCCAGCTCGCTGGGGGATTCGCTGACGATCTCGGTCTTCCAGCCGCAGCGGTCCGCATAGCGCGTGTACATGCGCAGCAGGTCGCCGGCAAACAGAGCGGACTCGTCGCCACCGGTGCCGGCGCGGATTTCCACAAAAGCCGGGCGTGCGTCGTCCGGGTCTTTGGGCAGCAGCATGCGCTGCAGTTCGCCCTCCAACTGCGCCAGTTCGGCCGTGGCACTGGTGATTTCTTCCTCGGCCATCTCCGCCATGTCGGGGTCGGACTTCATCTCCTCGGCGCTGGCAAGATCGGCCTCACGCTGCTGGTAGCGGGCCCAGCGCGATGCGACCGCGGAGACATCGGTGTGCTCGCGCGACAGTTTCAGAAACTGCTCCATGTCTTTCATGATGTCTTCGCGCGAGAGCAAAAATTCTAGCTCCCCCTGACGATCGGTGTAGCGGGCAAGTTGTTGGCGGAGAAAGGGTTTCATAGGTAAGCAATCTGAATGACGAGCAACGCGACGACCGTAAGGCCCTAGCCGAAGCGAAATAACAAAATGTGGCTGTTTGGCTCCCCTCTCGCCCGGCGGGGCGAGAGGGGTTGGGGGAGAGTGGGGGCTACCCCAGCTAACGACTGTTGCGCAAGAAGAAGTGCGAAATGGCGGTGCCCGCACGTTCGCGGGCCTGGGCATCGCCCGCATGTAGCTCAGCCATGGCGCCGTGCAACATCTTTTGTGTCAGGCCCTTGGACAGGGCTTCTAGCACCGCGTCCACCGGCTCGCCCTTGGCTAGCAGTTTGCGGGCGCGGGCCAGCTCGGTCGCGCGCCAGGCGTCTGCCTGGGCATTGAGTTGCTGGATCAGGGGGACCGAACTGCGCTGGTCGATCCAGTGCATGAAGCTCTGAACCCCGGCGTCGACGATGGCTTCGGCCTGGGCCACAGCCGCCTGGCGACTGGCCTGTGCGGTCTGCACCACACCGGCCAGATCGTCGACGGTATAGAGGTACACGTCTTCCAGGGACTTGACCTCCACCTCGATGTCGCGCGGCACGGCCAGATCGACCATAAACATGGGGCGGCGGCGGCGCTTCTTCAGGGCCCGTTCGACGGCACCCAGGCCAATGATGGGCAGGGTGCTGGCGGTACAACTGATGACGGCATCAAATTCGTGCAAGCGGTCGGGCAGATCCCCCAGACGCATCACCTCGCCGCCAAAGCGCGAGGCCAGCTTCTCACCGCGCTCCAAGGTGCGGTTAGCAATGGCGATCGACTTCGGCGTCTTGGCGGCAAAATGTGTGGCGCACAGTTCAATCATTTCACCTGCGCCCACAAACAGGACGTTGACCTCGCTCAGGTCTTCAAACAGATTGCCTGCCAGGCGCACGGCGGCGGCGGCCATGCTGATGGAATGGGCGCCGATTTCGGTAGAGGAGCGCACCTCTTTGGCCACGGCAAACGAGCGCTGGAACAGCTGCGAGAGCGTAGTGCCCAGTGCGCCGGCGGCCTCGGCAGCGCGCACAGCATCCTTCAATTGCCCCAGAATTTGCGGCTCGCCGAGCACCATGGAGTCCAGTCCGCTGGCCACACGAAAGGCGTGGCGGGCGGCGTGGCCATCCTGAAGGCTGTAGGTGTGGGAGCGCAGCGCGTCAGCTGAGATGCCCGCAGTGTTGGCCAGCCAGCCCAGCGTGGGTTCAAGTTCGGTTTCGTCACCGGCGCAATAGATCTCGGTGCGGTTGCAAGTGGACACAATCGCCGCTTCGGGCATGCGGTGCAAGGCCTGGCGCAAGCCTCGCAATTGCGGCTCCACTTGGTCCATGGCGAACGCAAACCGACCGCGCAAATCCAGCGGTGCAGTGGTGTGGTTGATGCCAAGTGTCCAGACGGCCATATATTCGGGATTAAAGAGCAATTATAAAATCGTCACCACTTCCACAACCTGACTGCCATTCCTGGCAAGCCGCATGGGCCCTTTGGACCAACTCTATCACCTGGCCAATTTCCTGGCGCCCGCGATTGTCGTGGGGTTGTTGCTGGCCCTGGCTGGCCCACTTTTTAACAAAAATAGCCCTGTAGCCCTCGGATTCATTGTGCAAGCAGCTATTAATTGTATAGCTGGCGCAATGGCGCTTGGAATCGGTCTTTGGTTTTTTGGTCGTGATGGCAAGATGGCGAGTTACGCGGCCTTGCTGGTCTTTGCGGTCACCAGCCAGTGGGTCGGCGGGCGCGGGTGGCGTTGAGTGGCGGTTTCGGCCTGCTTGGTAGAAAAGTTTTGCTTGGCAAAAATGTAGCGCCAATCGAACGCTTCGCGCGTTTCGTTCGTTGAGTTCAGTCGGTCAGGTTGGGAAACAGGACAATGGCGATAGCGATTGGCAGTCGCCAAGTATCGAAGCAAAGGCTACTTTTTGCTGTTGCCCTTTGCCTGCAGCTGCGCAGGTGTGCCCGACCACACTTCAAAGAATCCATCTGCCTTCTTGGTTTGCAGCCAGGTTTCCCAGCGCGTGTTGACCAGGGCCGGGTCGGTAACGGCGTGTGCGAGTGAGTCCTGTTCCACCCCCATGCCCAGCGTGCCGCCACTCTTCTTGTTAGGGTCTGCCTTGGCCTTGCGGATAGTGGCTTGAATGCTTTGCAAATCGGTTTGCGTGTTGGCGGGCATGCTGTAAATCAGCCAGCGTCGCCCTAGCGGGGGCGCATCCAACCCCATGGTTGATGCGTTTGCCACGGCCACCTGTAGGGGCAGTTTCTTGTCAATGGCGGCGAATGCGGTTGGATCGCTGGGCGTGACTTTGATCATGAGGTGGGGCACGGCGCTTGGCGGTGGCACCATGCGAGCATCCACTTGCAATGCGACCATGAACTCCGCCGGGTTGGCCTCAAGCAACTGGCTGTTGAGTTGAAGCAGTTTTGGAATCGAGCGCACGGGAACGCCCGAACAGGCGGCAAGCAACACACAAGCAAGAAAACTTCCGAAAAGTCGCTTCATAGGCACTCCAGAGGCAATTTATAAAAAAATAATTAGTTATCATTAAACGATAATATATCATTTAAATACAACAACTTACTCGGTAAGGCAATTTGATGTTCACTGACACTGCATCCCGGCCCCAGGACCACCTGCAACGTATTCGGCGCCTCAGCCATTGGCTGGCGTGGACTTGCATGGCGCTTATGTTTGCGCTGCCGCTGGCATTGTTCGCATATCTGATTACGGCGGAAGTACCGGAAATGGCGAAGATGGCTGGTCTTTCGCCCGATGCCATTCAGCAGTCCCTGCAAGTCTGGCAGTGTTGGCTGGCCGGTGGCGTGGCAAGCGTTCCGCTGGCGATGCTGTTGATGGGCCTTTGGCAGGCAAGGTGCTGTTTTGAACTGTTTAGGCGAGGTCAGGTGTTCACCGGTCTGGCCACACAGCACTTGCGCCGCTTCGCCGCCTGGATTGGCGCTGCCACGTTGGCTGGCCCAATGGCGGCGACGGTGAATTCGATGGTGTTGACGATGCAAAACGCTCCTGGCACGCGCCGCCTGGTGTTGGGGCTGGGTTCTGACCATCTGTTCATGCTGCTCTTTGCCGCATTGGTGTACTTGATGGCGGACGTTATTGCCCAAGGTCAGGCGCTGGCTGAAGAGAACGAACGCTTCGTGTAGGACTGAAATGCCCATCGTTGTACAACTGGACATCATGCTGGCGCGGCGCAAGGTTAAGTCGAAAGACTTGGCCGAGCACGTCGGCATTACCGAGGCGAATATGTCCCTGCTGAAGCAGGGCAAGGTCAAAGGCGTGCGCTTTGACACGCTGGAAAAAATCTGTACCTATCTGGACTGCCAGCCCGCCGACTTGCTGGTGTATGCGACCGACCCGCAATCAGGGGTGAAATAGATCAACCCGGTCTGTGATGATGCCGTCGGTTCCCAGGTCGATGAGGCGCAGCGCCGCCCATTCGTCGTTGACGGTATAGCTAAGGGTACGAAAGCCGGCACTGCGGGCTTGAGTGACGGTGCTGTGGTCCCACAGGGCATGGTTGCAGACAATGGCACGGCAGTCCAGGGTAAGTGCGGTCTCCAGCCAACCGCTCCACAGCGTGTCGAGCAGAAGGCCGCGTGGCAGTTCGGGCGCGGTGTCCAGGGCGCCGCGCAGGGCGCCGGGTTCAAAGGAGGTCAGCAGCGGCGGCACGGCTTGGCCGGCCCACAGGCGGGCGGCCATTGACGCCACGACCTTCCCGGTCTGTAGTTCGGTGCCGGGTGTGGGTTTGATCTCGATGTTCAGAAAATAGCTGTTGCGGATGCAAAAGGCCGCGATGGCATCCAATGTAGGCAACGGCTCGCCCGCAAAGGCGCGGCTGTGCCAGCTTCCCGCATCAAGTTGTGCAAGCCGGCCCCAGGGCCAGTCTCCACCGACCAAACTGACGGAAGTTGCTACTGAATCAGGAGCGATATGTGTAGATTGAACGAGGGCTAGAGGCACTTTTAATGCATTGGTAGTGCGCTGAAGGGTAGCGTCGTGCATTAGAAAAGGCACGCCGTCGGCGCTGAGCTTCACATCGCATTCGAACATGCGGTAGCCGTGGTTGGCGCCTACGCGGAAGGCGGCCAACGTGTTCTCAGGAGCAAGTTTGCCTGCGCCCCGGTGGGCGATCCAACGGGGATAGGGCCACGCCGGCAGGTCGGGGGCCAGGGCGTCGTCGCTCATGTGGCCGCCATCCGCTTCCCGGTGGTGGCGTCAAAGGCATGCAACTTTTCAGCCCGCGGCGTGACATGGATGGTCGCACCCAGCGCGGGCACCGTGTGGGACTCTTCGGTGCGGATGATGACCAGTTCGTCGGTTGCGCTGTGGGCCCAGCGGCCATAGACCAGTCGCTCGGCGCCCAGCATTTCCACTGCCTCGACCTTCAGTGCCCAGCCGCTGGGTGTGATGTCAAGATGCTCGGGGCGAATGCCGGTGATGACGCCCGCCTGGGCTTCGGGTGCGTTCTTCAGCAGGTTCATGGGAGGTGAGCCGATAAAGCTGGCCACAAAGGTGGTAGCCGGGCACGTGTATACCTCTTCGGGCGTGCCAAATTGCTCCATCACGCCGCCATTCATGACGATCATCCGCTGTGCCAGTGTCATGGCCTCGACCTGGTCGTGGGTCACAAACAGGCTGGTGATGCCCAACTCACGGTGCAGTTTCTGGATTTCGAGCCGGGTCTGGGCGCGCAGTTTCGCGTCCAGGTTGCTCAAGGGCTCGTCAAACAAAAAAACCTGCGGCTGGCGCACGATCGCCCGGCCCATAGCCACCCGCTGGCGTTGGCCACCGGAGAGCTCGCGAGGCTTGCGCGCCATGAACGGGCCAATCTCCAGAATCTTGGCCGCCTTGTCCACGCGCGCCTTGATCTCGTCCAGCGGCACCTTGGCAATCTTCAGGCCGTAGGCCATGTTGTCGAACACGCTCATGTGGGGGTAGAGCGCGTAGTTCTGGAACACCATGGCGATGTCGCGGTCGCTGGGCTCCACGTCGTTGACGACCTTGCCGTTGATGGCGATCTCGCCGCCCGTGATCTCTTCCAGTCCCGCGACCATGCGCAAGAGCGTGGATTTGCCGCAACCCGAAGGTCCGACGATGACGATGAACTCGCCGTGGGCGATTTCGGCGTTGACGCCATGAATCACGGCGACCGCTTTAGGACCTGTGCCGTAGCGTTTGACGACGTTTTTAAGGGAAATGGAGGCCATGAGGAAACTATTTATTGCAAGAGTGCCAAAGGAGCAGGGGACGGCCAAGGGTATAGGGCCAATTTCCTGGAACAGCAGGGACTGATGAGGCCCTGTGCCCTTGGCCGTTCCGTGCGGAGCAACGTGAATAGACGGGGGTGAATGTCATTTTTCAGTATCCACCAAACCTTTAATAAACCAGCGCTGCATGAAGACCACCACCACGGCGGGAGGCAGCATAGCCAGGATGGCGGTGGCCATCACAATGTTCCACTCGTTGCCGGAGTCACCGCCGGCGATCATGCGTTTGATACCGACCACCACCGGGTACATGTCCTCGCTGGTAGTGGCCAGCAGCGGCCACAGGTACTGGTTCCAGCCGTAGATGAACTGGATCACGAACAGGGCGGCGATGGAGGTTCTGGACAGCGGCAGCAGGATGTCCTTGAAGAAACGCATGGGTCCGGCGCCATCCATGCGCGCGGCTTCCAGCAGTTCATCGGGCACCGTCAGGAAGAACTGGCGAAACAAAAACGTGGCAGTGGCCGACGCAATCAGTGGTACGGTCAAACCGGCGTAGCTGTTGAGCATGCCCAGATCCGACACGACCTGGTAGGTCGGACCAATGCGCACCTCCACCGGGAGCATCAGGGTAATGAAGATGGCCCAGAAGAACAGAGAACGAAACGGAAACCGGAAGTACACCAATGCGAACGCCGACAGCAATGAAATGCTGATCTTGCCAAAGGTGATGACAAGTGCCGTCACCAAACTGATCCACATCATGCGCGCCACTGGCGCGTTGGACCCGGCCCCGCCGCCCTGACCGGTCAGGGCCGCCGCATAGTTGTCCCACAGGTGTGCACCGGGCAACATTGGCATAGGGGCCTGCAGAATATCTTGCGCCGTGTGGGTCGATGCCACAAACGCCAGGTACAGCGGAAAGGCGACGATCAACAGGCCTAGCACCATCACGGCGTGAGCCAGAAGATCCAGCCAGGGGCGGCGTTCAACCATCAGTACTGCACCTTCTTTTCGATGTAGCGGAACTGGAACACCGTCATCGCCACGACCACGACCATCAAGATGACGGATTGCGCCGCTGCGCCGCCGATGTCGCCCCCCTTGAAGCCGTCTTGGTAGACCTTGTAGACCAAAATAACCGTATCACGTCCGGGGCCGCCGTGCGTGGTGGCGTCGATGATGGCAAAGGTGTCGAAGAAGGCGTACACCATGTTGATGACGAGTAGAAAGAACGTGGTGGGCGACAACAGCGGAAATTGAATCGTCCAGAAGCGCCGCCAAGGGCGCGCACCATCCATCGCAGCCGCTTCGATCAACGATTTGGGAATGGACTGCATGCCCGCCAGGAAGAACAGGAAGTTGTAGGAAATCTGCTTCCACACCGCCGCCGTGACGATGAGCGCCATGGCATGCGTGGAGTTGAGCAAGTGGTTCCACTCAAAGCCAAAGGAATGACTGAGCAGGTAGGACACCACGCCGATAGAGGGTGAGAACATGAAGACCCACAAGACCCCCGCCACCGCCGGTGCCACGGCGTAGGGAACGATCAGCATGGTGCGGTATACCAGCGCGCCGCGGATGATGCGGTCGGCAAAGACGGCCAGGAACAGTGATAGTGCGATGCCCAGCACTGCCACCAGAATGGAAAACACCGCCGTGGTCTGAAACGACTCCAGGTAGGCCGAGTCCGACAGCAGGGTCCTGAAGTTGTCGAACCCCACCCAGGTGACGCTCAGCCCGAAAGCATCCTGCTCCTGCAATGACTGCAACAGCGCCTGCCCGGCTGGCCAGAAAAAAAACACCGCGACGATGACCAGCTGCGGCGCCAAAAGCGCCCACGGCAGCCAGGTCGACCTGAAAAAGACGCGTTTTTCAACTGCCATGGGCTTCAATCCGCCGGAGTTACTTGTTGGCTCTTTCGAACTTTTCCAGTTGCTCGTTGCCGCGCTTCATCGCGGTCTCCAGCGCTTCCTGGGGAGTCTTTTTGCCGGACCAGATGGTTTCGGTTTCCTCGTCGATGATGTTTCTGATCTGTACAAAGTTGCCCAGGCGGATGCCGCGCGACTTGTCGGTGGTCTTGCGAATCATCTGGGTTACGGCCACGTCGGTTCCGGGCTTCTCTTTGTAGAAGCCCGATTTCTCGGTGAGCTGGTAGGCCGCCATGGTGATGGGCAGGTAGCCGGTGCGCTTATGGCTGGCCGACTGGATCTCGGTGCTGGAGAGGTACTTGAAGAAGTCCGCCACCCCTTTGTACTCGGCCGGTTTCTTTCCGGACATGACCCACAGGCTGGCGCCGCCGATGACCGTGTTCTGTGGCGCACCGTCCACATCGGGGTAGTAGGGCAGAGGAGCCAATCCGTAGGCGAATTTGGCGCCTTTGCTGACGTCGGCATAGGAGCCTGACGAGCCCGTAAACATGGCACATTCGCCAGAAACGAATGAGGGCACGGCAACGCTGGCGCGGCCCTTGTACACAAAGAGCCCTTGCTTGGACATGTTGGCAAGGTTCTCAAAATGGCGCAGATGCAATGGCGAATTGAAGGCCAGGCGTGTGCTGGTGCCTCCAAATCCGTTGTTCTGGGTGGCAAACAGCGTGTTGTGCCACGTCGAGAAGCTCTCCAGATGCACCCAGCTCACCCAGCTTGAGGTGTAAGGGCATTTGTGGCCGGATGCCTTCAGTTTGGCCGCTGCCAATGTTACCTCTGGCCAGGTGCTGGGCGCGCGGTTGGGGTCGAGCCCGGCGGCTTTGAAAGCGTCCTTGTTGTAATAAAAGATAGTGGTCGAGCTGTTGAACGGGAATGACATCATCTCGCCATTGGGAGCGGTGTAGTAGCCCGACACCGCTGGCACATAGGCCTTGGGTTCAAAGGCAACACCGGCCTGCTTCATCACTTCGCCCACGGGCTTGATCGCGCCTTTGGCGGCCATCATGGTGGCGGTTCCCACTTCGAACACCTGCAGGATGTGCGGTGCGTTACCGGCGCGGAATGCGGCCATGGCGGAGGTCATGGACTCGTCGTAGTTGCCCTTGAAAGTGGGAACGATTTTGAAATCCTTCTGACTCTCGTTGTAGCCCTTTGCCAGATCGTTGACCCATTCATTGAGCCCACCCGTCATCGAGTGCCACCACTGGACTTCGGTTTGCGCCTGGGCGCTGAAGGAAAGAGCAGTTCCGAGCGCCAATGTGGCGATTTTCAATTTCATGGGGACTCCTGTAAAAAATGCCAGATCGTAGTCAGGCTTTGTGTCAGCGCCATTAAACGTGATCCGGCGTGGTGTGGCGCTTGGTAATTTCCATTAGAGGCGTCGCCCCAGCCGAGCTTGCCACTCCCGGGGGTAGGTGTTTGCTGCACTGCGGTAACATCTTCCCTCTGCCCCAGCGGCCCCAAAAGCTGCCAAGACCGCCACTGTACCGTCCGATGAACGCACCCACTTCGCTCAACCACCTCCTGTCTGCGCCCGGCATCCAGCCGCATGTGCACGAACGCATCCGCGAAATTCCGTACAACTACACCTCGTTTTCTGACCGCGAAATCGTGATCCGTTTGCTGGGTGCGCGTGCCTGGGGCCTTCTCAACCAGTTGCGGGGTGAGCGGCGTACCGGCCGTTCGGCCCGCATGCTGTACGAAGTGCTGGGCGACATCTGGGTGGTGCAGCGCAACCCCTATTTGCAGGACGACCTGCTGGACAACCCCAAACGGCGTGCGCAACTGGTAGAAGCCTTGCACCACCGCCTGCAGGAAGTGGAAAAACGCCGTACCCCCCAGGTGGACTCTGAGCGCGACGCTATGGTCGGCGAATTGCTTGCGGCAGCGAGTGCTGCAGTCGAAGCCTTTGATGCCGCGTCGGTCGAAGTGGGCGTGCTGCGCCGCAAGACCCAGCGCGCGCTAGTCAAGCTGACGGCCAAGGACAACATTAAATTTGACGGTCTGTCACGCGTGTCGCACGTGACGGATGCCACTGACTGGCGCGTGGAGTACCCGTTTGTGGTGCTGACACCCGATTCCGAGGAAGAGATGGCCGGTCTGGTCAAGGGCTGTATCGACCTGGGCCTGACCATCATCCCGCGCGGCGGCGGCACCGGCTATACCGGAGGCGCCATTCCGTTGACCTGGAAGTCGGCGGTCATCAACACCGAAAAGCTCGAAGCCATGACCGAGGTGGAGATGCGCACCCTGCCCGGCATGGACCGCGAAGTGGCGACGGTGTGGACCGAAGCCGGCGTGGTGACCCAGCGGGTGGCCGATGCGGCCGAGCGCGGTGGCTATGTGTTTGCGGTGGACCCCACGTCCGCGGAGGCCTCCTGCATTGGTGGCAATATCGCCATGAATGCCGGTGGCAAGAAGGCCGTGCTGTGGGGCACGGCGCTGGACAATCTGGCCAGCTGGCGCATGGTGACACCGCAGGCCGAATGGCTCGAAGTGACCCGTATTCACCACAACATGGGCAAGATCCACGACGCCGAGTCGGCGACGTTCGAGCTGCAGTATTTCAAGGCCGATGGCAAGACCCGGCTGCGCACCGAGCAGCTGGTCATACCCGGCAAGTCCTTCCGCAAGGAAGGTCTGGGCAAGGATGTAACGGACAAGTTCCTGAGTGGCTTGCCCGGCATTCAGAAGGAGGGCTGTGATGGCCTGATTACCAGCGCACGATGGGTGGTGCACCAGATGCCGGCCCACACGCGCACGGTGTGCCTGGAGTTTTTTGGCAATGCCAAGGACGCGGTGCCCAGCATCGTGGAAATCATCGACTTCATGTTTGCCGAGCAAAAGCGCACAGGCGTGTTGCTCGCTGGCCTGGAGCACCTGGATGATCGCTACCTGAAAGCGGTCGGTTATGCCACCAAGAGCAAACGCGGTGGCCTGCCCAAGATGGCGTTGTTTGGCGATATCGCCGGCGATGATGCCGACGCTGTGGCCCGCGCCACGTCTGAGGTGGTGCGTATTGCCAATTCGCGCAGTGGTGAAGGGTTCGTCGCCATCAGTCCCGAGGCGCGCAAGAAATTCTGGCTGGACCGCAAGCGAACGGCCGCCATCTCGCGCCACACCAACGCCTTCAAGATCAATGAGGACGTCGTCATTCCGCTGCCCCGCATGGCCGAGTACACCGACGGCATCGAGCGCATCAACATTGAACTGAGTCTGCGCAACAAGCTGGCCTTTTGCGATGCCTTGGCCGATTTTTTTGCGGCCGGAAGCTTGCCGTTGGGAAAAACCGATGACGCCAACGACATTCCAGCGGCCGAGCTGCTGGAAGACCGCGTGGCCCAGGCGCTGACCCTGATTGGGCAGGTGCGCCAGCAGTGGCAGGCCTGGCTCGACGGCGTGGAAGGCCTGTTCCCGCAGTTGCAGGACCATAGCCTGCGTGCCAGCTGGAAGACCCAGCTGCGCGCGCCGCTGCAGGCCATCTTCACCGGTGGCGCGTTCGAAGCCATCCTGGCCGAATGCAACGCCATCCACCAGCGCGTGCTCAAAGGCAGGGTCTGGGTGGCTTTGCACATGCACGCCGGTGACGGCAATGTGCACACCAACATTCCCGTCAACAGTGACGACTACGACATGCTGCAGGCCGCCCACGGTGCAGTCAAACGTATCATGGCGCTGGCACGCTCGCTGGACGGCGTGATCTCGGGTGAGCACGGCATTGGCATCACGAAGCTGGAGTTTCTGACCGACGAAGAGCTGCGTCCCTTCACGGAGTACAAGGCCAAGGTCGATCCCGAGGGTCGTTTCAACAAGGGCAAACTGCTACGAAATATAGAGCAGAATACGCAGCATGCACGAGGGCTAGAGTCCAATACGGCTCAAGGTTTCCCGGCGCACGCCGATCTGACCGATGCCTACACGCCATCCTTTGGCCTAATGGGTCACGAGTCGCTGATCATGCAGCAAAGCGACATCGGCGCCATTGCCGATTCGGTGAAGGACTGCCTGCGCTGCGGCAAGTGCAAGCCGGTGTGCGCCACCCATGTGCCGCGCGCCAACCTGCTGTACAGCCCACGCAACAAGATTCTGGCGACGTCCCTGCTGGTGGAAGCCTTCCTGTACGAAGAGCAGACGCGCCGGGGCATCAGCATCAAGCACTGGGAAGAGTTTGAAGACGTGGCCGACCATTGCACGGTCTGCCACAAGTGCCTGTCGCCCTGCCCGGTGAAGATTGATTTTGGCGACGTGACTATGAACATGCGCAACCTGTTGCGCAAGATGGGCAAGAAATCCTGGCGCCCGGCGGCGGAGTTCCAGGCCTGGTTTATTGGAACCGCCAGCCCCAACGCCATTGCGATTGCCCGGACCGCCACGCGCCTGAGCTTCAAAGCACAGCGTCTGGGCAACCGGGTGCTCAAGGTGCTGGCCCGTAAGCAAACACAAGCCCCGCCTGCCACGGTTGGAACGGCATCGGTCAAAGAGCAGGTGGTTCACTTCATCAACAAGAAAATGCCAGGGAACCTGCCCAAGCGCTCGGCCCGTGCGTTGCTCGATATTGAAGACAAAGACTACGTGCCCATCATTCGCAACCCGAAAACCACGACCTCTGAGACGGAGGCCGTGTTCTATTTCCCCGGTTGCGGTTCTGAGCGACTATTCAGCCAGGTGGGTCTGGCGACGCAGGCCATGCTCTGGCACGCGGGCGTGCAAACCGTGTTGCCACCGGGCTACCTTTGCTGCGGCTATCCGCAGCGCGGCTCGGGGCAGTTTGACAAGGCCGAAAAAATCATCACCGACAACCGGGTACTGTTCCATCGTGTGGCCAATACGCTGAACTACCTGGACATCAAGACCGTGGTGGTGAGCTGCGGAACCTGCTATGACCAGCTGCAGGGTTACGAGTTCGACAAGATCTTTCCGGGGTGCCGCATCATCGACATCCACGAGTATTTGCTGGAGAAAAACATCACTTTGCCGTCCGGACAAGGGGGGTTCCTGTACCACGAACCGTGTCACAGCCCACTGAAGCTGCAGGAGCCGATGAAGACCGTGCGGGCCCTGGTTGGCGACAACGTGGTCGAGAGCAAACGTTGCTGCGGGGAGAGTGGCGGTTTGGCGTCGTCGCGTCCTGATGTGTCGACCCAGATCCGCTTTCGCAAGGAAGAGGAAATTCGCAAGGGCGAAGCTGCTCTGCGCCAAGCCGGCACGGTGCAGGCCGAGCAGAACGTCAAGATTCTGACCTCTTGCCCGAGTTGCCTGATGGGCCTGAACCGTTACCAGGACGATTTGAAATCAGGCCTGCTGGAAGCGGACTACATCGTCGTCGAGATGGCCAATCAGATTCTGGGCGCCGACTGGTTGCCGCAATACGTCCAGACGGCCAACGCGGGCGGCATCGAACGGGTGTTGGTATAAGCCGACGGGGGGCAAAAGTGCCTCCCCTGTTGTGGGGTGTCTGTGCGAAAATCGGATGGGCGTCCAGGGACGCTTTGGCCTATCAGTCCACTATTCACCTATCCGGGATATCCACTCATGGCAGGTTTGAAAACAGGCGCTCCAACGCCACAGGCGCTAACCGTCCACAGCCAGTCACGGGTGCTGGAGGTGACGTTTTCGGATGGTGCACTTTTTCGACTGCCGTTTGAGTTGATGCGGGTCTATTCCCCATCGGCCGAGGTGCAGGGGCATGGTCCCGGACAGGAGGTCCTGCAGACCGGCAAGCGGGATGTGCAGTTGGACGCGCTGGATCCGGTTGGGAACTATGCCGTACAGCCCCGTTTTTCCGACGGCCATGACACCGGGATTTTTTCCTGGGATTACCTGTATTTTTTGGGTGCCGAGCAGGAGCGCCTGTGGCAGGATTACCTGGACCGCCTCCAGGCAGCCAGCGTAGACCGCGATACCCCGATGGCGCCCAAATCCGGTAGCAGTTGCGCCAGCCACTAACGATAAGTCAGTGAGCCGTGATGCGCGAAATCTTTCTGTTCTTCTAGTATGACCACCACACATTTTGGATTCAAGTCCGTAGACGAGGCTGAAAAGGCCGGCCATGTCCGGGGCGTGTTTGACTCGGTTGCGCCCAAATATGACCTGATGAACGACCTCATGTCTATGGGCCTGCACCGAGCCTGGAAGGCTTATACCGTCATGGTGGCCAACCTGCACCCGGGCGACAAGGCACTGGACATTGCCGGCGGCACCGGGGACCTTGCTCTGGCGTTTTCCAAGCAAGTGGGGAGCGCCGGGCAGGTCGTGCATACCGACATCAACGAAGCCATGCTGTGCACCGGGCGCAACCGGCTGCTGGATGCGGGCGTTGCCTTACCAACACTGGTGTGCGATGCGGAGAAATTGCCGTTTGGTGACAATTATTTCGATGTTGTGAGCGTGGCCTTTGGCTTGCGTAACATGACGCACAAGGATGTGGCGCTGGCCGAGATGAACCGCGTGCTGAAGCCGGGCGGCAAGTTGCTGGTCCTGGAGTTTTCCAAAGTCGCGGCGCCGCTGGAGAAGATTTACGACTGGTATTCCTTCAAGGTATTGCCAAAATTGGGAAAGCTGGTCGCGGGTGATGATTCCAGTTACCAGTATTTGGCGGAGTCCATTCGCATGCATCCCGGGCAGGCCGAACTCAAAGCCATGATGCACAAAGGGGGTTTCGGTCATGTGGACTATCACAACCTGACGGGCGGAGTAGTGGCATTGCATGTTGGAATCAAGTGCTGAGGCTTGAGAAATACGAAAACCGCCTTAGATAACGAGTTCCTTTGGAGTCATCATGAAAATTTGGACAGTATTGCTGGTTATGGCGCTCGGCCTTTCGAGCATTAATGCCGAGGCCGCCAAACGGCTGGGCGGTGGCAAGTCGGTTGGAAAGCAATCTTCCAACGTGACCCAGCGTGACGCTGCGCCAGCAACCCCTGGAGCACCTAGCCAGAATGTGGCCAATGCAGCGCCCAAACCCGCTCCTGCTGCAGCGCCCACTGCCGCCAAGCGGCCGTGGGGTGCCATGCTGGGCGGCTTGGCCGCCGGTCTTGGTCTGGCATGGCTCGCCAGTTCACTGGGCATGGGGGAGGGCATGGGACAAATCCTGATGTACGCATTGTTGGCGATGGTGGTTGTGATGGGGATTGGCTGGTTTATGCGTCGGCGTGCCGCGTCTGTTGCACCCCAGAGCGCACCGTTCGCGTTTCAGGGGGCTGGCAATGTGCCAGTTGTGGACGCAAAACCCTACCGCCCTGAAAATGTCGGCAATGATGCTTCTGCGCGCCCCTGGGAGCGTACCAGCATGGCTTTTCAGGCACCGGTCGCTGGATCAGGTTCCATGATCGGGTCCGCGCTCACCGGTTCACAAAACTGGGGTGTGCCGGCCGGATTTGACGCCGAAGGCTTCCTGAGTGCCGCCAAGGCCAACTTCATCACTCTGCAGGTCGCTTGGGACAAGTCTGATATACCGGCACTGCGCGCCATGATGACCGACACCATGCTGGGCGAGATCCAGGCGCAATTGGCTGAGCGGGAGTCCCATCCAGCGGGTAGCCCCAATCGCACCGATGTCGTGATGTTGGAGGCCCGCCTCCTGGGTATCGAAGAAACGCCCGCCGAGTACCTGGCCAGTGTGGAGTTTTCCGGCATGATCCGGGAGGAACCATCGGCTGGACCCAGTCCTTTCCGCGAGGTCTGGAACATGAGCAAACCCGTTGATGGCAGCAGGGGCTGGCTGGTTGCCGGTGTGCAGGCCCTGCAATAGAAGAGGGCGATTCTTTTCGCTGGGATAATGGGGACTATGGCAACACAGTCCCCTTTTTCATTTTTGGAGAGCATTCTCCAGAACTTCAACCTTCCCCTGACACCACCTGCGTGGGCCGTCGACGAGACGCACCGGCGCATCGTGTTGCTGCTCAATCACGTCCTGATGCAGGAACCCCAGGCCATGGAGCGGCTGGGCCGAAACAGGGGCCGCACGGTTCGTGTGCAATGGCGCAACATGACCTTCAAAGTTCTGGTAACGCCAGCCGGTCTGCTCGATGTCGCTCCCGCTGAATCTGCGGTGGACCTTGCTCTGGTGATTACTGAGGAATCTCCGCTGGCGATTGCCCAGGAATTGATGCAGGGCGGCAAGCCGGCCGTGCGCATCGAAGGCGATGTGCAGCTTGCAGCAGAGGTGAGTTGGCTGATAGACAACGTTCGGTGGGATATGGAAGAAGATCTCGCCCGGCTGCTGGGTGACGCGCCCGCACATGCCATGGTGCAGGCCGTGGGTGTGATGGCACAGGCGGTACAGCAGTTTGTCGGCCGTGGCGGCCGAAATGGTTCAGACGGAACAACTGCATGAGGCGCCTTTACCGCGGTTTTTTCATCGCCTGGGTTGTCTTTCGCTTTGGACTTGACGAACTGGTCCTGAGCAGTTTCGAGAATCCCTGGCTGCAGCGTCTGGCGCGGCTCTTGACTATCGGCCGCACGCTGTCCGCCCCCCGTGGGCAACGCCTGCGGGAAGCGCTAGAGCGGTTGGGGCCGATTTTTGTGAAGTTCGGTCAGGTGTTGTCGACCCGCCGCGATCTGTTGCCTTTGGACATTGCAGATGAGTTGGCAAAGTTGCAGGACCAGGTTCCGCCGTTTGAGTCTGCGGTGGCGGTGGCCACGATAGAGCGTGCATTGCGCAAGCCGCTCAGCGAGATTTTTGTGTCTTTCGAGCAGCAGCCGGTGGCCAGTGCGTCCATTGCCCAAGTGCACTTTGCTGTGCTGCGGGACCGCAAGGGTCAGCACCGCGAAGTAGCGGTCAAGGTTTTGCGTCCGGGCATGCATGCCGCTATTGAGAAGGACTTGCGGCTGCTGCGCATGATGGCCTCCTGGGTGGAAAAACTGTCGGCTGATGGCAAGCGCCTGCGTCCTCGCGAAGTGGTAGCCGAGTTTGACAAACATTTGCACGATGAACTGGATCTGGTGCGAGAAGCCGCCAGTGCTGCACAGTTGCGACGCAACATGGAAGATCTACAGCTCGTCATGGTTCCCGAAGTCATGTGGGACTATTGCACCACCGATGTGATGGTGATGGAGCGCATGTATGGGGTTCCGGTCAGCCAGGTCGACCGGCTGCGGGAAGCGGGGGTGGACATCCCCAAGCTGGCGCGCGACGGCGTGACCATTTTCTTTACACAAGTGTTTCGCGATGGCTTCTTTCATGCTGACATGCACCCCGGCAATATCCAGGTCAGCATTGATCCGAAAACCTTTGGCCGCTACATTTCGCTCGATTTCGGCATCGTCGGCACCCTGACCGAGTCCGACAAGGACTATCTGGCGCAAAACTTCACTGCCTTTTTCCGGCGCGACTACAAACGTGTGGCGGAGCTGCATATCGAGTCTGGCTGGGTGCCCCCCACGACGCGCGTCGACGAGCTGGAAGCTGGCATTCGCGCGGTGTGCGAGCCGTATTTTGACCGGCCCCTCAGTGAAATCTCGCTGGGTATGCTGCTGATGCGGCTGTTTCAAACCTCCCGACGGTTCCAGGTGGAGATTCAGCCCCAGCTGGTCTTGTTGCAGAAGACCTTGCTGAATATTGAAGGTCTCGGGCGCGAGTTGGACCCCAATCTCGACCTGTGGGCTACGGCAAAGCCCTTTCTGGAGCAATGGATGCTGGGACAGGTAGGCCCCCAGAAGCTGATGGACCAGCTCAAGGCCCAGGCGCCACATTACTCCAAGTTGCTACCGGAACTGCCCCAGCTACTGCACAGTTTTTTGCGTCGCAGTGGAGCCGATACGTCACAGGCGATTGCGGCATTGTTGGTGGAGCAGCGACGCACCAACCGCCTGCTGCAGGGGCTGATCTACACGGGCCTTGGCTTTGCGCTGGGCATGATCGTGATGCAATTGGTGATCCGGATTCGGCTTCTGTGACCAGCGCCTTATAATTGAAGGCTTTGCAACCCGAAGTCAGAGCTTTACATTCATGCCAATTTACGCCTACAAATGCGAGTCCTGCGGGTTTGCCAAGGACGTATTGCAGAAAATGTCCGACGCACCGTTGGATACCTGTCCAAATTGTTCCCAGCCGACCTTCAAAAAGCAGCTCACCGCGGCTGGCTTTCAGTTGAAAGGGTCCGGCTGGTATGCCACTGATTTCAAAGGCGCAGGCACTGCGCCGGCGACTGCGGTTGCACCCTCAGATGGTGGCGCGGCCACGACTGCAGCAGCCACCGAGCCAGCAGCGCCCAAAGCAGATGCTGCACCGGCGTCAGGCCCTGCGCCCGCCGCGTCGGGCAGCTGATTTTGTCTTTTACTAAGCCAGGGGTTTCCGTGCCGTTCAAAAAATACATGCTGACGGGATTGATGGTGTGGCTGCCGCTGGCAATCACCATCTGGGTACTGTCCTGGCTGGTCGGTTCGCTGGACGGTGTGCTCGGTAGCGTGTTGTCAGGTTTGGCCGCCGTGACACCGGACAGCCTGGCACCCTTGATTGGACGCCTGCGCACCATTCCAGGTCTGGGGGTATTGCTGGTAGCCGCCTTCATGTTCGTGACAGGAGCCTTGGTCTCCAATGTTGCGGGGCGCTGGTGGCTCAAGCAATGGGACCGCCTGTTCACCACCATCCCCATCGTCAAATCTATCTACAACAGTGTCAAAAAGGTGTCGGACACGCTGTTTTCCAGCAATGGAAACGCATTCCGCACGGCGCTGCTGATTCAGTACCCCCGCGCAGGGAGTTGGACCATTGCGTTCCAGACCGGCACACCGTCCGGAGAGGTTGCCTCTCACCTGGGTGCCGACTTCGTCAGTGTCTATGTGCCGACCACGCCCAATCCGACCAGTGGTTTTTTCCTGATGCTGCCCCGCTCGGACGTGATCGAGTTGGACATGAGTGTGGATCAGGCCCTGACCTATGTGATTTCCATGGGATCGGTTCCTCCGCATGCGCATGTGCCGCCTTCGGCACTGCAACACAAATCTTCTTAATTTACGAAACCCGCTACCGAAAACGGTAGCGCCTTGAAAGACAGCTATGGCCATGCGCTCCCACTATTGCGGTCTGGTGACCGAAGCCCAAATGGGCGAAACCGTTTCCCTGTGCGGCTGGGTCAACCGCCGTCGTGATCACGGTGGCGTGATTTTTGTCGATCTGCGTGACCGCGAAGGCTACGTGCAGGTGGTTTGCGACCCGGATCGCGCCGAGATGTTCAGCACTGCCGAGGGCCTGCGTAACGAATTCTGCGTTCAAGTCAAAGGGCTGGTGCGCGCACGTCCTGAGGGAACCGTTAATGAAGGACTCAAGAGCGGCAAGATCGAAGTTTTGTGCCATGAACTCGTGGTGCTCAACCCATCGGTTACTCCGCCGTTCCAACTGGACGACGACAACCTGTCGGAAACCACGCGATTGACCCATCGCGTGCTGGACCTGCGCCGCCCCTACATGCAAAACAACCTGATGCTGCGGTACCGCGTATCCATGGAGGTGCGCAAGTTTTTGGACGCCAACGGCTTTGTGGACATCGAGACACCGATGCTGACCAAGTCAACTCCCGAAGGTGCCCGTGACTACCTGGTCCCCAGCCGAGTTCACGATGGCCATTTCTTTGCGCTGCCACAGTCGCCACAGCTGTTCAAGCAGCTGCTGATGGTGGCCGGCTTTGACCGCTACTACCAGATCACCAAGTGCTTCCGCGACGAAGACTTGCGCGCCGACCGCCAGCCCGAGTTCACGCAGATCGATATCGAGACATCCTTCCTGGGCGAAGAAGAAATCCGCGACATCTTCCAGGGCATGATCAAGACCGTGTTTCAGAACACCATCAAGGTGGATCTGGGCGATTTCCCGGTTATGACCTACCAGGAAGCCATGCACCGCTACGGCTCCGACAAGCCTGATCTGCGCGTGAAGCTGGAATTTGCCGAAGTGACCGACGTGATGGCTGATGTGGACTTCAAGGTTTTCTCGGGTGCCGCCACCATGAAGGGCGGCCGCGTGGTCGCGCTGCGCGTGCCCGGTGGATCGGTGGAAGGCGGCGGCATCAGCCGTGGCGAGATCGATGCGTACACCGAGTTCGTCAAGATCTATGGTGCCAAGGGCCTGGCCTATATCCGCGTGAATGATTTGTCCAAGGGCCGTGACGGTTTGCAATCACCCATCGTCAAGAACATCCACGACAAGGCGCTCAACGCCGTGCTGGAGCGTTCCGGCGCGCAGAACGGCGACCTGATTTTCTTTGGCGCCGACAAAGCCAAGATCGTCAACGACGCGATCGGTGCCCTGCGCCTTAAGGTCGGCCACAGCGATTTCGGCAAGAAGAATGGCCTGTTTGAAAAGGGCTGGCGTCCGATGTGGGTGGTCGACTTTCCGATGTTTGAGTACGACGAAGAAGCCCAGCGCTACACCGCCACCCACCACCCCTTTACCGCCCCCAAGGACGGTCATGAGGACTGGATGGTCACCGCCCCCGAGAAATGCATTTCGAAGGGCTATGACATGGTCTTGAACGGCTGGGAAATGGGTGGCGGTTCGGTGCGTATCCACCGTGCCGACGTGCAGCAAAAAGTGTTCGACGCGCTGAAGATCACTCCCGAGGAAGCCCAGCTCAAATTTGGCTTCCTGCTGGATGCCTTGCAATACGGTGCACCTCCGCACGGGGGCCTGGCCTTTGGTCTGGACCGCATCGTGACGCTGATGACGGGTGCCGAGTCCATCCGAGACGTGATCGCCTTCCCCAAGACCCAGCGCGCCCAATGTCTTTTGACCCAGGCACCGAGCCCGGTGGACGAAAAGCAGTTGCGCGAGTTGCACATTCGTCTGCGCGCACCGGACGCCGCCAAAGCCATGTGAGTGGCGCCTGGCTTGGTGCACAATGAAAGGGCGCTCCGGTAGCGCCCTTTTTTCATGCCCCAACCATTCAAAATTCCCCAATCCGTGCTGGTCGTAATCTACACCCCGGCGCTGGATGTCTTGCTGATCCGGCGCGCGGACGGCGACGATGTGGGTGGTGAGTATTGGCAATCGGTGACGGGCAGTCGGGACACTCCCGATGAAGACTGGGCTCTGACGGCAGCGCGCGAGGTTCTGGAGGAGACGGGCATCGAATGCAGGCCCGGGCTTGAGGGGCAAGGCGCTCTGGGCGATTGGCAACTGGAGAATGTGTACAACATCTACCCCCAATGGCTACACCGCTACGCCCCAGGTGTGACGCGCAATACCGAACGGTTGTTCGGCCTTCAGGTTTCCGAACGGTGTGCGGTGCGGCTCAATCCACAGGAGCATACGGCCTACCAATGGCTGCCCTACCGGGAGGCGGCCGACCTGTGCTTTTCACCATCGAATGCCGAGGCGATACTGCAACTTCCCCGCTTCACCACTTCGCCGCGTGAGCCGGTATTTCTACGCTAGGAGTCGCATGACAACGGTCCGTGTAGCAACATACAACATCCACAAAGGTGTGCAAGGCGTTGGTCCGGCCCGGCGTCTGGAGATCCATAACCTGGGTCACGCGGTAGAGCAACTTGATGCGGACATTGTTTGTTTGCAGGAAGTGCGCAAGATGCATCGCCGTGAGGCTGCCTATTTTCCCCATTGGCCTGAGCAGCCGCAAGCCGATTTTCTGGCGCCCGAAGGCTACACCGCTGTGTACCGTACCAATGCCCACACGCGACACGGTGAGCACGGAAACGCGATGCTGTCGCGCTGGTCTGTGGTTTCGCACCAGCATGAAGACATGTCTGATCACAGGTTCGAGCAGCGCGGGCTGTTGCATTGCGAAGTGACCGTGCATGGACGCGCAGTGCATGTGGTAGTCGTGCATCTGGGCTTGATTAAGGCCAGTCGTGTGCGCCAACTGGCGCAGCTGCGGCAATTCATTGCCCGAGAGATTCCTGAGCAGGCGCCGCTGCTTGTGGCAGGGGATTTCAATGATTGGGGAACGACCGTGCAGAAGGCCATGGCCGATGGGGGGTTGCAGGCGTCCGACCAGAAAAGGGTGGCGACCTTCCCGTCGCGCTTGCCCGTGGTGCAGCTGGACCATGTGTATGCCAGAGGCCTTACACCACTGGGCTTGCACGTTCCGCGCGGGCGCATTTGGGGCCGCATGTCAGACCACTTGCCGCTAATCGCAGATTTCGACCTGCCAGAGAGTGCCGCTTGACGGTACCCCAGTTCAAAGAGGGGAACCACATTCGCCTTCTGAAAGGGGGCGGGGAATTCTTCCCATCGCTGATCCAGGCGATTGATGCCAGTGTGCAGGAAGTGCGGCTGGAAACCTATATTTTTTACTTTGACGATGTAGGAGAGCGGGTTTGCACCGCGCTGGAACGTGCCGGCCTGCGCGGCGTGAACGTCTATCTGGTGATGGACGGTATTGGTACGCCCAGCATTCCCGATGCCTGGATTCAGCGTTTTTTGGATGCCGGCGTGCACTGGCACCGGTTTTCGCCGCTGGGGCGATGGGGGCTTTTGATGCCAGTCGGCTGGCGGCGATTGCATCGCAAGCTGTGTGTGGTGGATGCACAACTGGTTTTTTGCGGTGGCATCAACATTCTGGACGACTACGTTGATCCCACCTATGGGGCCCTCGAATCACCACGGTTTGATTTTGCGGTGTCGGTCCAAGGACCTTTGGTGATAGATGCCCACCGTGCGATGGTCCAGTTTTGGGATCGCTTGCAGATCACCCGCCAGCTGGAACGCATGCAGTTCCAAGGCGCGCGCCAGACCTGGAAGGACTCCAGGCTATCCGCGCACTTGTTGCCGCCTGCCGACCCTGAGCCAGGGGGGAGGTCTGGCATCCGGGCCATGCTGGTCCTGCGGGACAACCTGCGCAACCGCAACCGCATCGAGCGCGCCTACCGCAAAGCGATTGCGGATGCACGCCAGGAAGTGCTGATTGCCAGCGCCTACTTTCTGCCGGGTGCCAAATTACGGCGCTCGCTGATCCACGCCGCCCGCCGGGGGGTTCGGGTGCGGTTATTGCTGCAGGGGCACTATGAGTATTTCATGCAGTACCACGGAGCCCGGCCGGTTTTTGGCGCGTTGCTGGCCGCGGGGGTCGAGATCCACGAATATTCTGCGGGCTTTTTGCACGCCAAGGTTGCTGTCGTGGACGGGCGCTGGGCGACGGTGGGTTCGTCGAATCTGGACCCCTTGAGTCTGCTGCTGGCGCGTGAGGCTAATGTGATCGTTAGCGATGTACCCTTTGCACAGGAACTGCGTGCGTGTCTGGTGGCCGCCATGGAGTCGCATGGGGTGCAACTTGATGCGCAGGCCTACGCGCAGCGCCCGTGGCGGCAGCGCCTTCTGGACGGAGTGGCCTTTGGTGTCATGCGTCTCTTGCTGTTTCTGGCTGGGCGACGCTATTGAAATGATAGCTATCCGTGCAATTCCCGCGAGGGCTAGAGACCAAAAACCCTATTGGGAAAAGGCTGGTAGTATTCCAGTATGTTAATGAAAACCCTGAGTACCATGAACCCATCTGATGCCGATGAGGGAACTCCCGTTTCCGTCAAAATTCGGGAGCGCCTGGTGGCGGCTCGCAAGCGATTTCACGCCAATGACAATATTGCGGAGTTTGTGACCCCCGGTGAGCTGGAAAAGCTGCTCGACGAAGTGGAGGTCAAAATGCAGGGCGTGCTGGACAGTCTGGTCATCGACACAGCCAACGACCACAACACCGACAACACCGCGCGTCGCGTCGCCAAGATGTATGTCAACGAGGTGTTCCGCGGCCGGTACGTGGCGGGGCCCAGCATCACGGAATTTCCCAATGTGGGTCATCTGAACGAGTTGATGATCGTGGGGCCCATCACCGTGCGCAGTGCCTGCAGCCACCATTTTTGCCCGGTCATTGGCAAGATCTGGATTGGTGTGATGCCCAATGAGCACACCAACGTTATTGGCCTGTCGAAATATGCGCGGCTGGCAGAGTGGATCATGGGCCGCCCGCAAATCCAGGAGGAGGCAGTAGTGCAGCTGGCTGACCTGATCCAGGAAAGGACCCAGCCGGACGGTTTGGCCATTGTGATGGAGGCCAGCCACTATTGCATGTCTTGGAGGGGCGTGAAGGACATGGACAGCAAGATGATCAACTCGGTGATGCGCGGCGCGTTCCTGAAAGACCCCAATTTGCGGCGCGAGTTTTTATCCCTGATTCCACAGAGAGGCTAAACCATGTTGGTACGTTTGTTGTATGCGAGCCGCGCGGTGGACCCTAGCCCTGACGCAATTGAAACCATTCTTGCCAAGTCGCGACAGTACAACCCGACCTGCGGGATTACCGGCATTCTTTGCTATGGCGGCGGCATCTTTCTGCAGGCCATTGAAGGCGGCCGTATGGCGGTCAGCGAGCTCTATGGCCATATCCAGCGCGATGTTCGCCACAAGGACGTGGTGTTGCTGCATTACGAGGAAATCTCCGAACGCCGGTTTGGGGGCTGGACCATGGGCCAGGTCAACATGTCCAAAATCAACACCAACATTCTGCTGAAGTACGCGGAAAAGCCGGAACTGGATCCTTATTCGGTATCCGGCAAAGTGTCACTGGCATTGTTGGAAGAATTGATGGCAACGGCCTCCATCATCGGCCGCGCGTAGTTATTCGGGGATGCCGGCGTCCGCGCTTGCGCTGGTGGTACTGGCCGGTCTGATCCACGCCTGCTGGAATATTGCGGCCAAGAAGGCCGGAGGCGACGCGCGGTTCTCGTGTTTCAGTTCTCTGGTCATGATGGTTTTCTGGGCGCCGGTCGGGTTGTGGCTGGGCTGGCAACAGATTCCGGCCTGGGGTGCTGTGCAGTGGTGGCTGGTGGGGGTCAGCGGAGTTCTGCACACCGTGTACTTCGTGGTGCTGTTGCGCGGCTACCGCAAGGCCGATCTGACCGTGGTCTATCCCCTGGCGCGCGGTTCCGGTCCCCTGTTGTCGTCCCTGGTGGCGATTCTTTTCCTGGGTGAACACATTTCCGCGGTAGGTGCTACGGGCGTGGTGGCGGTGGTGGTCGGGGTCTTCCTGATCGCCGGCGGCCCGGGATTGTTCCGCGCTACGCACAGCGCCGAACAGCACCGACGGATTCGCAAAGGCATGCTGTACGGCCTGCTGACCGGTGTATTCATTGCCAGCTACACCGTACTGGACGGGTATGCGGTCAAGGTGGTTTTCATCTCGCCGATCCTGCTGGATTATTTCGGGAATTTTGTGCGGCTGGCCTTTGTGTTGCCCGCAGTCCTGCGTAACCCGGGCGAGGCTCGTGCGCTGTGGCGGCTCCAGTGGAAATATGCAGTGGTGGTTGGCGTGGTCAGCCCGGTTTCGTATGTTCTGGTGCTGTATGCCATGCAGGTGGCGCCGCTGAGCCATGTGGCACCAGCCCGCGAGGTCTCCATGTTGTTTGCGGCGCTGTTGGGTGGGCAATTGCTCGGAGAGGGGGACCGCGTCACCCGTTTTTTCGGTGCGGCGTGTATCGGGGTTGGCGTGATGGCGCTAGCACTGGGGTAGGCCAATATGAGCACGCTTGTTGGCTGTGATTTCTCCAGCAGTCCCAACCGTCGCAAGCCAATTGTGATGGCGTGGGGGCGCTTGCTGGGGGCTGTCGTAGTGCTGGAACGGCTGGAGTCTTTGCCATCATTGGAAGCGTTCGAACACTGGCTGCTGGAGCCCCGGGCCTGGACCGGTGGCTTCGATATGCCATTTGGGTTGCCCCGGGAGTTGGTCACTGCGCTGGGCTGGCCGCTCACGTGGGAGGCCTGCATACGCCATTACGCGACCCTGAGCCGGGCCGACATCCGTGCGGCGTTTGCCGGGTTCTGTGATGCAAGGCCAGATGGCGGCAAGTTTGCCCACCGGGCTTGCGATGGGCCGGCTGGCTCCAGCCCCTCCATGAAATGGGTGAATCCTCCAGTGGCCTATATGCTCCATGCTGGAGTCCCTCGGCTGTTGGATGCAGGCGTGGCGTTGCCGGGCCTGTGGGCCCCGTGCGCCACGCATGATCCCCGCCGCAGGCGAGTGGCGCTGGAGGCCTATCCCGGCCTGTTGGCGCGTGAGATCCTGGGCAAACGCAGTTACAAGAGTGATGACCCTGCCAAGCAAACCCCGGATCGCTTGATTACGCGCAAGGACCTTTTGACGGGTCTGGAGGCGGGCCATACGCGCTTGGGTCTTCGGCTCAAGCTCACCCATGCCCAGCGGGACGCGCTGGTGGACGACGCCAAAGGGGATGCGCTGGATGCGGCGATGTGCCTACTTCAGGTTGCCTGGGGACAGCGCCACCATGAAGAGGGTGACCCGCTCTATGGTTTGCCAACAGAAATGGATTCGTTGGAGGGCTGGATCTTGACCGCTTGAGAGTCTAAGGGTTAGCGGTTGCGAGAGATCACAGTCTCTTCCAGCTTGAGTGCGAGCTGCGAAATGGCCATGGCGGCCGGACAGCCGGGGGTTGCCTGCATCAACAGTTGCCGGCGCATGATCGCCTGGCGCACGGCTGGGTCGGCCGGGATGTCGCCCATATGCACCAACTTGATAGGGCGTGCCGGGTCGGTGGCGACGAATCGGTCCAGCACCTGTTGTAGCTGTACCGTAATGGCACGCCCGTCGCCGAGTCGTGCCGTCTGGTTGATCACCATGCGAATCGTCTGGCGTCTCTGCTGACCCACCAACACCTTGATGGTGGCATAGGCATCGGTCAGGGAGGTCGGCTCCGGGGTGGCAACTACCAACACCTCGGATGCCAGCGAAACGGCAAACAAAACCACGTCGGAGATGCCGGCGCCGGTGTCCAGCAGAACCACATCGTAGTGGGGGACCAGGCCGTTCATGATGCGCAGGAAGTCGTCCCGCACTTCAGGAGTCAGGCGGGAGTACTCCACCATGCCAGACCCCGCCAACAGCACGGAAAATCCGCCAGGCGCCCGGATAATGGCCTCTTCGAGCTTGGCTTTGCCCGTGAAGACATCGTGCAACGTAATCTTGGGGTACAGGTTGAGCACCACATCCAGGTTGGCCAGTCCGAGATCGGCATCGAGAACCAGAACCCGCAAGCCCAGTTTGGCCAGTGCAGCGGCCAGATTGGCAGAGACAAACGTCTTGCCAACGCCACCTTTGCCACTCGTCACCGCCAGCACTTTGCCCAGTGGCTTGAGTGGCACGGTCGCGCTGGCTTCGTTGGGAACAGGGGGAGTCAGTACGTCAGCCATCAATTCACCCTTTGCATGGCACCGCTGGCAGAACTGCCCGGCGCTTCGCTGGAAACACTCTCAATCCAGGCCGGATCTCCCAGCGCCAGATGGCCAAATAGCAGATTCTTTTCTTCTGCGCTGACGTAAATCTCCTGCTGATGGTCCAGGCAAACCCGGTTGCGCCCCTCTCTTTTGGCCCGGTACAACTGCACATCCGCACGTTCGGTCCACAGCGCCGCCGTCGAGCGGACCCACTCCGGAGCGTATGCCCCACCAACACTCACCGTCACCTTGATCGTCAGGCTGGGAGAAATCGTGATAACCAGGGCTTCAATGGTCGCGCGGATCCGTTCGGCGACGGTTGCGCCAAACGAGGTGTGGCAATTGGGCAATACCACGGCAAATTCCTCTCCGCCATAGCGGGCCACCGTGTCCATGGGGCGCACACAACTGGCGATGGATTTTGCAATGGCCTGCAACACCCGATCGCCCGCAGGGTGACCATGGGTGTCATTGACTTGCTTGAAATGGTCGATGTCCAGCATCAACAGCAGCGCCGGATCGCCGGAACGTGCAACGCCGTCAATCGTCCGGTCTTGCACGGCGCGGAAATTCCGCCTATTGCCAAGCCCGGTCAGCGGGTCCTTCAGCGACAACTCGCACAGGCCGTCAATGATCCCCTGCAGATAGGCCAGGGGTGACTCCTCAGGTGGCGGAAGACCTACGACCATGCCGTGGTCCAGCAGTGCGCGCGCATTGTCCAACTGCAACTGTTGCAATTCAAGGGGTGAATTGGAGGGGTCGGTTGCCACGGTTGGTGTCGAAGTTCAGCTGGTAAAGCATAACAGGAAGTGGTGGCATGTTGTCACGGAATGAGGCAGCCCGCCCGCACATTTGGCGGGCCTTTGCCAAGCACTTTTGACGCTCACGTGTCAGAGTCCGGTGCCCACTCACTGGTGACGTTCTGCCCCGCCAACTTTCTGACCGCTTCGGCATCGGTACGGTAAAGCTTCAGTAGCGGATCATCCGACAGCAGACTGGCCCTCAGCAAAACACGTTCGACCGGTAGTTTCATCCCGCTAATGTGCAAGGTGATACCGCGTTGCGAAAGATGCTTTCTCAAGGCAGTGAAGACTTCGACTCCGGTTGCATCGATGCGGTTGATAGGTTGCGCAAACAGGCAGACGTGCTGCGTATCGGAATGCGCCGCCAGGTACTCGGATATATTGCGCTCAAAGCTGCTGGCAGCTGCAAAATCGAGCTCAGCGTCCATCCGTAGGGCATATAGGCGCTCGGCCAGTGGCGCAAGGTTCCACAGATGACGGTCGCGCAGGCTGCCATCGTGGTGCAGTCCCACTTCGATGATGCGTGGGTGCAACCGGTGGTACAGGAATGCAATGAGGCTCACCATCACACCCGCCAAGACGCCCCAGTAGATGCGCGGTGCGGTAACCAGTGTGACCACGAACGTGACACCCATCGTGAACGCCTCCACGGGCATAAGACGCCAAAGCCGTGTGAAACTGGTTGGCTTGAAAAGGCCACCAACGGCCGCCACAACGACGGCCGCCAGCACTGCCGAGGGCACATAGTACAGCGCAGGTGTCAGCCAGAGCAACACCACGAGCACCATCAGCACGGTAAACACGGTGGCCCAACCCGTCTGCGCACCCGCATAAAGGTTGATGGCCGACCGTGAAAAAGAAGAGCTCGTCGGAAAGCTGCCGCTTACGGCCGACGCCATCTTCGCCAGACCCTGCGCAATCAGATCCTGATTGTCGTTCCACGGTTTGCCTGATGTGTCGCTTTCGACCTTGGCGCTGGACGCGGTTTCGAGAAAGCTCAACAGAGCGATCACCATGGCGGGCATTACCAGGGCACCCAGGGTGCCCCATGGGAGCAGGGGAGGCCAGTACCAACCAGGCAGTCCCGACGGAAGGCTTCCGATCACGGCGCCGCCACGTGCTGCGAATTCGCTGCTATAACTGATCACGCCAGCACCAACGACCACCACCATGACGACCGGCAGGTGGGGTGCAAATCGCTTGCCTATCACCAGTACCGCCAGAGCTCCCAGGCCGAACACCAAAGCGCCTACATGCACCTGTGGGCTATCCAGAAAGCCCGCCCAGCTAGCCTGCAGGCCGATCAGGGCGGGTAGTTGGGACAAGATGATCAACACCGTGGCCGCCTGCGTGAACCCTGCGAGTACCGGGGCGCTGACCACGTTGAGCACCCACCCAAACCGTCCCACTCCGAGCGCCAGTTGCATCAATCCGCTGATCAATGCCAGCCAGACGGCCAGCGCCACCCATTGCGCGCTTCCGGGCTCTGCCAAACCGGCCAGAGAGGCCATCACCAGGAGGCTCGTCAATGCGGTCGGCCCTACAGATAGTCGGGGCGATGCGCTCCATAAAACCGCTACCAGCGCGGGCAAGAAAGATGCAAAGATACCGGTGACCAATGGCATGCCGGCAAGCGCGGCATAGGCCACAGACTGCGGAATAATAACCAGTGAAACGGTTACGCCTGCAATCACTTCGCCGCGCAACAAAGCCCATTGGAGGTGAGGCCAATTGAGAAAGGGCAACCAGCGGGAAAGTGGGCGCATAGGCAGCGCGAACTCGTTGCTAGGTGCGTCGATGTGCGGCACCACACACCGGACAATCTGGGTTGCGGGGCAGTCGAATGTCGCTCCAGGTCATATTGCGACCGTCCAGCATCAGCAATCGTCCAACGGCGGGCTCTCCCGCGCCGCTGAGCAATTTGAGCGCCTCAGCGGCCTGCATACTGCCAATGATGCCCACCAGCGGCGCAAATACCCCCATCGTGGCGCAGCGCGTTTCTTCAAATGCGGCGTCTGGCGGGAATACGCAGGCATAGCAAGGCGATTGGCCGTCATTGGGGTCATAGACCGCCAGTTGGCCATCAAACCGGATGGCCGCGCCCGAGACCAGCGGCACGCCGTGGCGCACACAGGCGGTGTTCAACGCGTGTCGGGTGGCAAAATTGTCACTGCAGTCGAGCACGACATCAGCTTGTGCCACGAGGATATCGAGGCGTGCGGAGTCAGCCCGTTCGGCTAGAGCGGTGATCTGCAGGCCAAGATTGAGGCCCAGGAGGGTCGCGCGTGCGGACTCTACCTTGGCCGTACCTACCCGCGCTTCGGTGTGCGCAATCTGGCGTTGCAGGTTGGTCACGTCTACGGTGTCGTGGTCCACCAGGGTCAGGTTGCCGACGCCTGCGGTGGCCAGATACATGGCGGCCGGTGACCCTAATCCGCCAACGCCGATGATCAGCGCCCGCGCCTGCATGATGCGTTCTTGGCCCTCGACGCCCACCTCATTGAGCAGGATGTGGCGCGAGTAGCGCAGCAACTCCGAATCATTCATGCGAAATCACCAACGTCGGGACCATGTCCTTAGTTGTCCTTGGGCTCTTCCTTGCGCTCCACCTGGGTTTTACTCACCAGAACGGGCCGCCCCTTGAGTTGGTTGAGGGCCTGCATCAACTGGAAGTCCTTGTCGGATCCAAATTCAGGAGGACGCCGCTCGGCTACAGGTTTGCGGGATTCTTCCTCCAACCGCTTCAACGCTTCATCACGGGCTTGTTCCCGTGCTGGGTCCTTGACTTCTTCGCCCTGACCGCTGCCCAGATGCTTGCCCAAATCGGCCTCACGGGTTCGCAGAGCGGCATAGGGGCTACCCTCTTCGGTGTCGTCAACCATGACGTCGGGAACGATTCCCTTGGCCTGGATGGACTTGCCGCTGGGCGTGTAGTAGCGCGAAGTTGTAATTTTCAGACCCGTATCCGGGCCTAGGGGGCGGAACGTTTGCACCGACCCCTTGCCAAACGTTTGACTGCCCATGATCGTCGCGCGCTTGTGGTCTTGCAAGGCGCCCGCCACAATTTCACTCGCGGAGGCGGATCCTTCGTTGACCAGTACGACCAACGGAACCTTTTTGAGGCCGGCCGGCAGCTTCTTCAGCGGGTCCGCACCATCACGCCCCAAGTAGTCGCGCACCGTGGCTTTCAGGGTCTGCTTGCTGTCGGGCGTCTGTCCATTGGTTGAGACCACGGTGACATTCTCCGGCAAGAACGTGGCGGAAACTGCGACGGCTGCATTGAGCAGGCCACCCGGATCGTTGCGCAGGTCCAATACCAGCCCTTTGATAGCGGGGTCCTGCTTGTAGATTTCGTCGAGCTTTCGGGCAAAGTCATCCACCGTTTGTTCCTGAAACTGGCTGACCCGTATCCAGGCATATCCGGGTTCGATCAGCTTGCCACGCACCGACTGTTGTTTGATCTCTTCGCGGATGATGGTGACCGGAAACGTTCGGTTTTCATCCTTGCGATAGATCGTCAGAACAACCTTGGTGTTGGGTTCCCCGCGCATGCGCTTGACGGCCTCGTTCAAGGTCAATCCCTTGACTGCGGTTTCGTCGACTCGGGTAATCAGATCGTTGGTCTTGATGCCGGCCCGAAAAGCGGGAGAGCCTTCGATGGGGGACACGACCTTTACCAGCCCATCTTCCTGGGTGATCTCGATGCCGACGCCGACAAATTTTCCCGACGTGCCTTCCTTGAATTCCTTGAACGATTTCTTGTCAAAGTACTGTGAGTGGGGGTCCAGGCTGGACACCATGCCGGCGATGGCCTCAGTGATCAGTTTCTTTTCATCGACAGGCTCCACATAGTCGCTCTTGACCATGCCAAAGACGGCCGCCAACTGCTGCAACTCTTCGAGGGGAAGCGGCGCCAGCGTACTGCGGGCAACCGTTTGGAGGGACACGGTGGTCAGCGCCCCGGCCATGACGCCCAGACCTATCCAACCCGCAATTTTCAGTTTTTGACCCATAAGTATTCCAGTGCCGCCTCAATATACACCTTGGAGGTGGTAGCTTGCAGCGAGTTCCCTTAGTTGACGGTAGGTTCCGACGTTTTCAGGCTTTGCCTTGGGACGCAACGGCTGCGGCAGCCTTGGCGGCCGCTTCGGCATCGCCCAGGTAGTAGTGGCGAATCGGTTTCAAGTTGGCGTCCAACTCATACACCAGCGGAATGCCATTGGGAATGTTGAGCCCGACGATGTCGCTGTCCGAGACGTTGTCCAGGTATTTGACCAGCGCACGAATCGAGTTTCCGTGGGCCGCGATGAGCACGCGCTTGCCGCTTTGAATGGTGGGCGCAATGGACTCGCTCCAGAATGGCATGACGCGGGCTACGGTGTCCTTGAGGCATTCGGTCAATGGGACCTGGCCAGGCTGTAAATTGGCGTAGCGTATATCGGCGCGTTCGCTGCGGGCGTCGGTGGGCTCCAGAGCGGGAGGCGGGGTGTCGTAGCTGCGGCGCCACTGCAGGACCTGGGCGTCGCCATATTGCTTGGCTACTTCGGTCTTGTTCAGACCCTGGAGCGCGCCGTAATGGCGTTCATTGAGTCGCCAGGAGTGCACCACCGGTAGCCATGTTCGGTCCATTTCATCCAGGCAGTGCCACAACGTGCGGGTGGCGCGTTTCAGAACACTGGTGTAGGCAAGGTCGAATTCATAGCCATCAGCTTTCAGTAAACGGCCGGCTTCCTTGGCCTGTTCCACGCCGGTGGGGGTCAGGTCGACGTCGGTCCAGCCGGTGAAGCGGTTGTCAAGATTCCAGGTGGATTCGCCGTGGCGAACGAGAACGAGTTTGTACATGGTGCGGGGGCTGGGGCTGAGGGAGAGTCAGGGTCTTGGGCAGGGAAACAGCCACCATTCTAAAATGGCGGACTGAATGGTTGGTAACTAACAAGGAACAAAGTGAAATTCATTTTTGATAACTGGATGCTGATTGCGATTGCCATGGCTTCGGGTTCGCTACTTTTGTGGCCCGTCCTGCAGGGCGCCGCTATGGCAGGTTTGGACCCGGCAGGGGCGGTTCAGCTGATCAACCGGGAGAAAGGCGTGGTCATTGACGTGTGTGAGCCGGGTGAGTTTGCTGCTGGTCACGTGGGAGGCGCCAGGAATATTCCCTTGGGTGAACTGGAGAGCAAACTGGCCGGGGCGGTAAAAAACAAGGCCTTGCCCGTGATTCTGGTCTGCCAGTCCGGAGCCCGTTCGGGACGCGCGGTGGCGATTGCAAAAAAGCTGGGGTACGAACAGGCCCAATCCCTGGGCGGCGGCCTGGCCAGTTGGCGCGCCGCAAACCTTCCCGTTGAAAAAGGTTGATGCCGTGCAAACCGTCAAGATGTACACCACCGCGGTTTGCCCGTATTGCGTGCAGGCAAAACGCCTTCTCCTGTCCAAAGGCGTAGGGCATATTGAAGAAATTCGCGTCGACAGTCAGCCGCAAGAACGGATGAAGATGATGGAAATGACGGGTCGGCGTACCGTGCCGCAAATCTTCATCGGCTCGACGCATGTCGGTGGGTGTGACGACCTGATGGCGCTGGACAGCCAAGGTGGTTTGTTGCCCCTGCTCAATGCGGCTTGAACAGGCTGAAGATTTGGCCCCTTCGAGCCTGAGATAATCCGCGTTTAACGAAATTCCCGTTATTTGCCCGCCCCGATTTTTTGGGGCGGGCATTGTTTTACTTAGAAAGACTGTTTTTATGTCAGACCAGACTCCTGTTTTCCAGATTCAGCGCGTGTACCTCAAAGAGGCGTCGCTCGAGCAACCCAATTCCCCCGCCATTCTGCTGGAGCAGGAGCAGCCCACCGTGGACATTCAGCTGGGCGTTGAGGCTGCCCCCGTGGCTGAAGGTGTATTTGAAGTCGCCGTTACGGCAACCGTTCACACCAAAATCAAGGACAAGACGGTGTTCCTGGTGGAAGCCAAGCAGGCCGGCATTTTTGAAATCCGCAATGTGCCAGACGACCAAATGGGTCAGCTCATGGGTATTGCTTGCCCGCAAATCGTCTATCCCTATCTGCGTGGCAATGTGGCGGACCTGATCCAGCGCGGTGGCTTCCCACCAGTGCACCTGTCGGAAATCAACTTCCAGGCCATGTACGAACAACAGCAACTGGCACAAGCACAGGCTGCTGCTGCACCAGCCGACGCACTGCCACAATAAGTATCTGGGCATTTCGCCCTCTAGCCCTCGTATCCATTGACTATGATGCTATGAAAATTATAGTTATCGGGGGTGGTGCCTGGGGCACCGCACTCGCCGTGGGTGCCAGTCGCAATGCGCCGGCCGGGCACACGGTGAGTCTTTGGGTGCGCGATGCGGCCCAAGGACAGTCCATGCAAGCGTCGCGCGAAAACCAGCGCTACCTGCCGGGCATTGCCTTGCCGCCTGCATTGCACATCAGTACACAGGCGTTGCCGGAACTGATAGCTGATTTGTTCCCCGAGGATTTGGTCATTGTGGCCTCGCCGATGGCGGGACTGCGCAGTCTGCTAGTGCAGCTGAACGGTTGCCGCGCGGCAGTCGCCTGGTTGTGCAAGGGCTTTGAGGCCGGCATCGGTTCAGCGCCCGGCTTGATGGGCCACGAGATTCAAACCCTGGTGGCTCCGGGTTTGCGCGCCGGGGTTTTGAGCGGGCCTAGTTTTGCCCAGGAAGTCGCCGCCGGCCAGCCTACCGCTCTGGTGGCGGCGAGCGCGCATGCCTCGGTACGCGACGCGCTGGTGGGTGCGTTCCACAGTTCCAGCTTGCGCGTCTATGCTAACGAAGACGTGGTCGGCGTGGAAGTGGGTGGCGCCGTCAAGAACGTGCTGGCAATTGCCACTGGCCTGTGCGATGGCTTGCAACTGGGATTGAATGCCCGTGCCGCACTGATTACACGCGGCTTGGCCGAGATGACCCGCTTGGGTGTGGCTCTGGGCGCCAAGGCGGAAACTTTCATGGGCCTGAGTGGCTTGGGCGATCTGGTGCTGACCGCCACGGGGGACCTGTCACGCAACCGACGTGTCGGGATGGCCTTGGCGCAGGGGAAGACCTTGCAGCAATCTGTGGATGAACTGGGGCACGTTGCCGAAGGCGTGTACAGCGCGCGCACGGTTGTGCAGCGCGCACGCAGCCTGGGCGTGGACATGCCGATTGCGCAATGCGTCGTGGATCTGCTCGACGGCCGCCTGCAACCGCGGCAAGCCGTCGCCGCACTGATGGGGCGCGACCCCACTGCAGAGTCGGTTTAACTAGCCTTTGTGCACCCGGGCCGCAATGTGGGCCAGTGATTCTTCTACCTGGTCCACCAGGATTAGACAGAGTTCACCGGGCGCCAATTTGTCCATGGCCGTGTCGATGGCCAAAAATTCGCCTTTGATTTCTGACGTCTGCGTGGTGCGCCGCGCGTGCGCCAGGCCCTGGCGCAGCAAGGCGATCACTTCGCCGTCGCGCCGCCCGCGCTGGCATTGGTCTTCGTACAGGATCACTTCATCAAAGGCATCGCCCAGAATCTCGGTTTGCTGGCGGATGTCCTGGTCACGGCGGTCGCCGGCACCACTGATGACCACGGAGCGGCGCGTGGCCGGCATGGCCTGTACCGCCTGCACCAGCGCGATCATGGCGTCGGGGTTGTGGCCATAGTCGGCAATGACCGTGGCCCCGCGGTACTTGAAGAAGTTGAAGCGACCCTGGGCGTTGTGCGTGTCGTTGGAAAAGCTCGACAGCCCGTTGCGGATGGTGTCCCAGTCCAGTCCCAGCGCCCAGGCAGCTGCGACCGATGCCATGACATTTTCGACCTGGAAAGGAATCATGCCACCCATGGTGACGGGAATGGATGCCAGTGCAATGGTTTGCTGGAAATCTCCCTTGCTGGCCACCAGCTGGCCGTTTTCAACGTAGACCACGGCCTGACCTTGCGCACGGTGGGTCGCCATCACGGGATGGTACTTGTCGACCGCAAAAAACGTGACCGACCCCCGGCACTTGCCGGCCATAGCCGATACGGTGGGGTCCGTCGCGTTCAAGACGGCCACGCCGGTGGCCGCGACGTTTTGCACGATGACGCGCTTCAAGACCGCCAGGTCTTGTACGGTGGTGATGTAGTTGAGGCCAAGGTGGTCGCCGCTACCGACGTTGGTGACCACGGCTACGTCGCAGCGGTCAAAGGCAAGGCCCTCGCGCAAGACTCCACCGCGTGCGGTTTCCAGCACCGCGGCGTCCACGTCGGGGTGCAGCAGCACGCTGCGGGCACTCTTGGGGCCACTGCAGTCACCGGTGTCAATACACTGGCCGCCCACGTAGACGCCATCGGTATTCGTCATGCCCACGCACAGACCACTCTGGGTCAGCAGGTGCGATATCAGACGTACCGTGGTGGTCTTGCCATTGGTCCCGGTGACCGCAACGATGGGAATACGTCCGTTTTGCCCATTCTTGAACATGCTGGAAATGATGGCCTCGCCGACCGCCCGACCCTTGCCGAACGAGGGGCTCAAATGCATGCGCAGCCCTGGTGCAGCGTTGACTTCGACAATGCCTCCGCCCAGTTCCTCGATGGGGCGCAGGATGCTGTCACAGACCACGTCCACGCCGCAAATGTCCAGCCCCACCATGTGGGCTGCCGCCACGGCGCGGGCCGCCACCTCGGGGTGCACGTCATCCGTCACATCGGTGGCCGAGCCGCCGGTGGACAAGTTGGCGTTGTTGCGCAGGTTGACGCGCTGCCCTTTTGCAGGAACCGTGTCGACCGCGAAGCCCTGGTTGGCCAGACAGGCGTGCGCGATGTCGTCAATGCGAATCTTGGTCAGCGATGTGGAATGCCCGCTGCCGCGCCGTGGGTCCAGGTTGACTTGCGCCACCAGTTCGGCAATCGTGTGGATGCCGTCGCCGACGACTTTGGGCGGATCGCGGCGAGCTGCCGCCACCAGCTTGTCGCCCACCACCAGCAGGCGGAAGTCGTTGCCAGGCAAGTAGCGTTCCACCAAAATGTCATCGCGAAACTCGGTCGCAATGGCATAGGCTTTTGTGATGTGCTCTTTCGTCGTTACGTTAACGGTGATGCCCTTGCCCTGGTTGCCATCTTTGGGCTTGACCACCACCGGCACGCCAATTTCGCAGGCAGCCAACCAGGCATCTTCAGCATCGGTCACCACGCGACCGATTGGCACTGGAACGCCCGCCGCGGCCAGCAGTTTCTTGGTCAATTCCTTGTCTTGCGCGATGGCCTCCGAGATGGCGCTGGTGGTGTCCATTTCGGCAGCCTGGATGCGCCGCTGCTTGCTGCCCCAGCCGAAGCGCACCATGCTGCCTTCGGTCATGCGGCTGAAGGGAATGTTGTGGGCAATGGCCGCGTCCACGATGCATCCCGTACTGGGTCCCAGCCGGACGTCCTCATCCAGGTCCCGCAGCTGGGTCAGCGCACCCGCCAGGTCAAACGGGGTGTCGTCCAGCGCGGACTGGCATAGTGCCTGGGCCAGATCCAGCGCCAGTCGTCCCACGGCTTCTTCGCTGTACTCCACCACCACCTGGTAGACATGCGCGTCTACGGTCGGAGTGGTGCAGCTAAATGTTACTGGGCAACCAGCTTGCGCCTGCAACCCCAGCGCGGCGAGCTCCAGCACATGCACCATGGCAATGGAGTCGTCATGGCCGGTGGGCTGGAACGGGCTGATTTCCGGAAAACGGGCGCGCAGGCGGGCTTCAAAACCTTCGATTTTCCCAATAGCGCGCTCTACTGGCTCGCAGGACACGATGGACTGTATAGCCGTGTGGTGGCTCCACAAATTGGGTCCACGCAGGGCTCGGATACGGGTTACTTCCATGGTGTGTCTAGTAAGGGGTTTTTCGGGGGTTCGACTCAAAGGTGCGCAGGCCTGCGCCGATCAGTTCCGGGGGAATATTCAGTGCCCAGGCGGCGGCAACGGCGGCCATCACCATCTCGGGCTGCGACGCCTTGGCCGGTTTCAGCGAGGCCAGCGGCAGCATGGCAACTTCCTTGGCGCCGTGGGTCAGCACGATCTGGTCGTCACGCACAAAAACCACCCGCTCTCCGGCGTTGCGGTGTTCGGTCATGACAGATCGGTTGGGGTCCATACCGTAAAAAATGACCTTGCCGTCGCAGAGTTCAGCCATTTCGACCACCTGCGGGTCAGCGGCGTTCAGCACAGCGGTACCGGTGGGCAGGATCACATCCACTTGGGTGCGCGCGACCTTGTAGGCCTGCTCGGCGTCCAGTATGTCAAACGGCACCAGCGATTCCTGCCAGCTCACATCCGTGACCACGCCCACCGAGCACTTGTCGTAGGCCAGCCCTTCGGCCAGGATGGTGTGGCTGCCGTTCTCAAACACGGCGGCTTGCACTGAGCGGTTAATCAGCAGGCGTTGACCGGCTTCCCAGTGGGCGCAATCTTTCGCCTCGACCTGCCGGCCATCCAGGTACAGGCCTTCGCTGCAAGCCAGTCCGACGTGTTTGCCGCTGATGTGGGCCAGCCACGCGACCAGGCGGGCGATACGCCCGGTTTTTTGGGTTCCGGTAATGCCCACAATCGGAATGCGTCCATCGCGGTCTTGCTTGAACAGGTGTTCGATGATGGCTTTGCCCACCGGGCGGCCGACTCCGTCAGCAGGCTTGATGTGGGCCAGCAGGCCCGGGCTGGCATTGACCTCAATGACCGCCGCACGCTGAGACTGCATGGGCTTGGTCACATCTTCCAGCACCATATCCACGCCGGCAATATCGAGGCCCACCACGCGGGCGGCAAGCGCTGCAGCGGCGGCCACGCTGGGGTGCAGCAAATCAGTCACATCGAAGGCCACATTGCCATTGCGCTGGATCAGTACCTTCTGGTCTTTGGGTGGAATGGACTCTGGCGTCAAACCCATGCGTTCCAATTCCAGAATGATCTCGCCGGATTGGCTGGGAAGCAGTGCGTTCAGCGGGGAGTCTTCGCCGCTGCCGCGTCGAGGGTCTGAATTGATCTGGCTGTCGGTCAGCTGGTCAACATTGGATACCCCGTCACCAATGACCCACAGCGCCTCGCCACGGGCGGCGGCCACCACGTGCTTGCCGACGACCAGCATGCGGTGCTCGTTGCCGGGGATGAATTTCTCGACGATAACGGCACTACCGTTGCCTTTGCGGTAGGCCAGTGCGTAGGCTGCTTCCACTTCGCCCTGGGTGCATAAATTAAGCGAAACGCCGCGCCCGTGGTTCCCGTCGTAAGGCTTCAGCACGACGGGCACACCCACTTCCTGTGCCGCTTCCCAGGCCTGCTCGGCACTGCGCACCAATTGCCCCTCGGGCACCGGCACGCCGCATGACTTCAGCAGCGCCTTGGTCAGGTCCTTGTCGCTGGCAATTTCTTCGGCGATGGCACTGGTCTGGTCGGTCTCGGCGGTCCAGATGCGGCGCTGGTTGATGCCGTAGCCCAGCTGGACCAGATTGCCTTCGGTCAGACGGATGGAGGGAATTTTGCGCTCCGTGGCGGCGTCCACAATGTGGGCCGTGCTGGGCCCCAGGCACAAGTCGTCGACCATTTCTCGCAGATTGGCAACCGCGGCGACCATATCAAATGGGGTACCGTTGATGGCGGCTTCCAGTAGTTGGCGGCCCGTTTCCAGCGCCGCGCGCCCAACCTGCTCTTGCCGGGTGCGAAAGGCCACCTTGTAGACGCCTCGCTTGGAAGTAGAGCGGGCCTTGCCAAAACCGGTCTTCATGCCGGCCAGGTTCTGTAGCTCCAGGGTGACGTGCTCCAGGATGTGGGCGGCATAAGTGCCTTCCTCCAGACGCTGGAAGAAGCCGCCGCGCACACCCTCGCTGCAACGGTGCTCCACCATGTGGGGTAGCCAGGCCTTGAGCCGGTCCACCAAGCCGGGCAGTGTGTTGGAGGGGTAATCCTCCAGGGTGCCGATGTCGACCCATGCTTCAATCACCGGGCGGTACGTCCAGATGTTGGGGCCGCGCAGGTGGGTCACCCGGAGAATTTCAATCTTTTTCAGGTCCGTCATGGCTGCTTTTTGGTTGGGCAGTCCACCGATGGGGGGCTGACCGCGTTGTGTATTCTCGCTCACCCGCCTCTTTGGGCTAGGTCAAAAGGGCTCCGAACTGAGTATCGTAAAGTATGGAGCATGCTAAAAAGAAAAGTTGTTGTAACCCATGACCCCTGATGTTCCCGCTGCAAGCCCGTTGACTGGCGAACTATCTGCTCCGTGGCGAGACGCCTTGCAATCACAACTCCACCCTGTAGAGAACGTTCTGGCGGCACTGGAGGTTGACCTGGATGCGCGCCTGCACTTCGTCTCCAGTCTGGTCGTGGTGACCAACCAACGTCTGCTTTGCCGCGCCAGTGGGGAGACTCAGTGGCAGGAATGGGCCTACCGCGATGGTCTGGAACTGCGGCACCACGACCACGCGGGGGTTGGGCATCTGAACCTGGTGGATCGCACCGGGCTGCTGGGTACCTGGCGATTTACGCTGGCGCAAAACCTGTATGCGATCCGGCTGGTGGACCAATTTCAGTCCCATTTGCAAAGCCATGTGAGCGGCAAGCCCCTGGCTCAGGCCCTGGTCAATGTGTGCCCGAGTTGCAAAGCCCCGCTGGAGCCTGATCAGGAAGAATGCCCGATCTGTACCAAGGTCATTCACACGCCGCCGTCGACCTGGACCCTGTTTCGCCTGTGGCGCTTTGCCAGACCCTACCGGGGGCAGTTGTTTTTGGGGTTTGTGCTGATGCTGCTGGGTACGGCGGCCAGCCAAGTGCCGCCGTACCTCACGATCCCTCTCGTCGATGAGGTGCTCATTCCGTTCCAGAATGGGCAGCGCATTCCGCTCTCCACCGTTGCGTTTTACCTGGCGGGCCTTTTGGGTTCGGCCCTGCTGGCCTGGGGTCTGAGCTGGGGCAAGACGTATGTGCTGGCATTGGTGTCAGAGCGCATAGCAGCAGATCTGCGGACCGTGACCTACGAACACCTGCTGCGCCTGTCGCTGGAGTATTTTGGCGGCAAGCGCACGGGTGACCTGCTGTCGCGCGTGGGTAGCGGCAGCGACCGTATCGCGGTTTACTTGTCGCTGCACCTGACAGACTTCGCCAGCGACATGGTCATGATTGTCATGACCGCGGTGATTCTGTTTTCCCTGAACCCCTGGCTGGCGCTGATTACGCTGGTGCCGCTGCCCTTCATCGGGTGGATGATCCACTTCGTGCGGTATCGGCTGCGCACCGGCTTCGAGAAGATTGATCGGGTGTGGGGCGAAGTGACCAATGTGCTGGCCGACACCATTCCCGGTATTCGGGTCGTCAAGGCGTTTGCGCAGGAACAGCGCGAGGCCAAGCGCTTTCGCGAAGCCAACCGGCACAACCTGATGGTGAACGACCGCATCAACAAGATTTGGGCGCTGTTTTCCCCCAGCGTTTCCCTATTGACGGAAATCGGCTTGCTGGTGGTGTGGGGATTTGGTATCTGGCAGGTCTCCAAGGGCGAGATCACGGTGGGAATGCTGCTGGCGGCGGTGGCCTACATCGGCCGCTTCTATGGCCGATTGGATGCCATGAGCCGCATCGTGTCAGATACTCAGAAAACCGCGTCGGCGGCCAAGCGTATTTTTGACATTTTGGACCACGTCTCCAGCGTGCCCGAGCCCGCGCAGCCAGTGCCCATGGGCAAGGTGCAGGGGCGCATTGAAGTCAGTAATGTGGGCTTCCGCTACGGCAACCGCGAGGTGAATCGCGGAATCAATTTGTCCATTGCGCCCGGCGAGATGATTGGCCTGGTCGGTCACAGCGGATCGGGCAAGAGCACCCTGGTCAACCTGATTTGCCGCTTTTACGATGTGTCCGAAGGCTCCATCAAGGTTGATGGTGTGGACATTCGCTCCTATGCCATTTCAGACTACCGCCAGAACATCGGTCTGGTGCTGCAGGAACCCTTTTTGTTCTTTGGCACGATTGCCGAGAACATTGCCTACGGCAAGCCCGGCGCCACGCGCGGCGAAATCATTGCTTCAGCCCGCGCGGCCCACGCCCACGAGTTCATCCTGCGCCTGCCGCAGGGCTATGACTCCATGGTTGGCGAGCGCGGGCAGGGTCTGTCGGGTGGTGAGCGCCAGCGTATCTCCATTGCGCGTGCGCTGCTGATTGACCCGCGCATCCTGATACTGGACGAGGCGACCTCGTCGGTGGACTCCGAGACCGAGAAAGAAATCCAGAAGGCGCTGGAAAATCTGGTGAAGGGCCGCACCACCATCGCCATTGCGCACCGGCTGTCCACGTTGCACCGGGCCGACCGGCTGGTGGTGCTGGACCGCGGCCGGGTGGTGGAAGAGGGTTCGCATGATGTGCTGATGGCCGCCGAGGGCGCCTACTTCAACCTGTACCAGGCGCAGGCCCGCAATATGGATGTTGACATGGATGCAGCAGAATGAACGAACCCAGCCTACTCAATGACAGTGCGTGGTCCCTGCAGCGCGATGCGTTCGGCAAGCTGGTCTTGACCACCGACCAGAACGAACGGTTCGAGGGCGTCGTGCCCATACGTGCCTTTCCCATTCAGTCTCCCGAGGTCGGCATCTCGCTGGTGAATACGGATGGCCAGGAAGTGGCATGGATTGAACAACTCGCCGATGTGACGGAGCCTGCGCAAGGCCTGATTCGCCATGAGCTGGCGACCCGTGAATTCATGCCCGTGATTGGCGCCATCCTGTCGGTGACCAGCTTCTCCACCCCCTGTACCTGGGCGGTGGAGACCGACCGTGGCCCTACCCAGTTTGTGCTGCGGGGCGACGAAGACATCCGCCGCATTGGCACCGAGGGCACATTGCTGATTTCTGAATCGCATGGCATCCAATACCTGGTGCGTGACCAGTATGCGCTGGACGCCCGAAGCAAGAAGATTCTGGACCGATTTCTGTGATGTAGGTTGGCTATCCACTCTCGACTACGGCGTGCCGATGAAGAAGTAGGCGTTCACCGGCCCGCTGCTCGATTGCCCCAGGCCGATGTACGCCGGGCCAAACGGCGTTTCGCCACGCACGTAGATGACCGTTGAGTTGAGGAGACCAGTGCGGCGCGGCTCTGACAGGGGGTCGGCCACCCGGCCGACTTCCAGCGCCAGCCCCAGGCGCAGATCGCCGCTCAAGCCTAGCGGCATGCGGCCCACGATGCGTTCTGCCCGAATGTGGCCATAGCTGATGCGGTCCCCCATGAGCTGGTCATTGGCAAAGCCTGACAGGTTGAGGAAACCGCCCAATCGACCCATCTCCTGCGGTGGGACCACGCCATAGGTCGAGCCCGCGTAGCTGCCACGCAGGCCCAGCACCCAGTTGTCGAGCTGGTACGAGCCATCCAGGTTCAGGTTCAGCCGGTTGTAGTTGCCATCGGCCGACTCAAACCAGCTGCCCTTGCCGGACCAGCCGGTGGTGGATATGTGCAACTGGTTCTTTTGGTCCGTCTCCCAGCTGGCCAGCCAGCCGTGAATCTGCAGTGGGTCAGACGGCAGCAGGGGCAGGCCGGTCTCAATGGACACGGTCTGATGCTCATTGCGAAATCCGAGTCGTGCCTGTCCTGTCATCCCCAGATTTATGCCTGCCGTCAGGTCCAGCCGCCCAACGCTGTTGCGGTAGTCCGAGATGCGCAGATCATCCACAAACAGCGAAAAACTCTCACGACGCACCGAGGTCGCAGCGTCCACAAAATAGCGTTGCGCCGGGTCCAGCGGCTGGTACAACTCTGCACTGACGCCGGTGTTGGAGCCCAACTCCGCCGAGACCAAGAGTTCACCCCCCAGCGCGTTGAGCCATGTCTTTTGGTACGCTGCTCGCAGGCTGAAGGTGGAGCGGCCTGTCAGGGTGGAATTCAGGTTGAGGCCCAGACGCACGTAGTCCGGGCCCCACGCCTTTTCAATGGGCGTGATGCGCAGCAAATTCCTGCCGTCTTCACGAGTCAGGGTGTAGTCCACCCGCTCGTAGTAGCCGTCGCCGTAGGTGCGCAGCAGGTTGCGGTTGAGCTGCGGCACATCCAGTCGCTCGCCTGTTTTTTGCTCCAGGTAACGTTCAATGGCTGCAGGGTTGACTGACTTGAGGCCTGCGATTTCTATGGCATCGACTCTCGGCTGCGGCCTGTCAATGGGCGCCCAACGTTGGCGCCAGACAGCATAGGTTTGTGGGTCCACGGTGAGGGACTGCAGTGCGATGGCGGCGCGGGCAGCCGCACGTCCCCGGTCGGCAGCTTCGGAGCTGCGTTCGAATTGAGACGCTGTCAGGCCGGTTAAATCGGGCTTGATATAGATATCGTGCTTTGACAACTTGACCAGCGACTGCGTGACGTTCTGCTCGGTGAGGATGGACACCATTTGGGTCGAGACCGACAACAGGCCACTGATTTCGCTGGCCTGTAGCAAGGGCGAGCCCACGTTGACGGCGATCACGATGTCGGCACCGCACAGGTCGCGCACTTCCTGGACCGGCAGGTTGTCTACCAGTCCGCCGTCGACCAGCTTTCTGCCGCCGTACTCCAGCGGCGCCATCAGACCCGGAACGGACATGCTGGCGCGCATGGCCAGCGTCAGGCTCCCTTCGCGAAACACCACGCGTTCGCCGGTTCCGATGTCCGTGGCGATGATGGAGATGGGCAATGCCAGTTCTTCGATGCGTCGGTCTCCCGCATCGGCACGCACCAGCTGGTTGAAAAACAGTTTGATCTTTTGCCCCGATACCACGCCCGGTGGCGTCACCACGCCGGCGGTCGTGATGCCTGCTTCGCTACCCGGGAGAAAACGCTTGGACAGCCGTTTGCTGCGGTAGTTGATATCGTTGTAGCCCGGGTTGTCCAGGAACAGATCATTCCAGTCGGCTTTGGCCAACTCGCTGCGCAAGGTTGCCGCATCCAGCCCGGCTGCCCATGCGCCGGCCACCAGTGCGCCCATGCTGGTTCCTGCGACACAGTCCACGGGGATGCGCAAGCGCTCCAACTCTTCCAGTACACCGATATGGGCGGCACCCCGGGCGCCCCCACCACCCAGAACCAGTCCCACCTTGGGCCGGTCGGCAGCGTCAACGCCGCTGGCCAAGCAGCACAGCAGCAGGGGCAATAGACAGGAGAAACGGGTTTTGAGGGCGGGCATCGGTAGACCGGAGTGGCGGTTGGTAGCCAGCTGTTTATAGCAGCTTGCCTGCGCCCCAAAGGCGGTGCTTAGTTGGGTAACAATGTCAACATGCGTCACCGCCTCTATGCCTTCGCCTTCCTTCTTGCCCTGCTGGGGGCCCCCGTATGGGCGCAGCCCGATGGGAACACCGTTGCTACCTCGGCCCAGTTGGACGCGGTGCGCCCGGTTGCCGACAAACTGGTTTTCTACAGCCGTCCAGTCTTCAGCTTTCGCGGGACGTTGCTAGGCGTGTCTTCGCGTGACCGGGTCACGCGTGCCCATACCCGTATCCGCGACCAGCTGGCGATACCCGGGGCGCATCTCGTCAGTCTCAAAGCCGACGCCATCGGCATCCAGGTTCAGATCGACGGCGCCACCAGTTTTGTGGTGACCGTGGAGGACCTGGACCCGGCGCGCGAAGAAACTCTGGAGCAGGCTGCGCAACGCGCTGCAGCGGCGCTGACGCTGGCCATTCGCGAAAGCGCGGAGAGTCGCAGCCTGGAGACGATGACCCGCGCACTGGCGTTGGCCATGGCGGGTACGGCCATGTATGGTGCGCTGGTGTGGCTGGCGGCACGCGCCCGGCGCGCGTTGGCGAGTCGATTGGTGGCGCTGACGCACCGGCACACCGCCAAACTGCAGGTTGGCGGCCTGGCCCTGGTGCATCGCGAGCGACTGGCCAGTATTGTCCGCATGGTGCTCACACTAGGGTACCGCATCGTGTTCTTCTTGCTGGCCCTGGAGTGGGTGAGCTTTGTGCTGCGCAGCTTTCCGTTCACCCGGGCCTGGGGCGAGTCACTTAACAGCTTTTTGATCAGCCTGGCCATGCCTGTCATTACAGCGGCGATTGGGGCTGTGCCCGAAATGATGACTGCGCTGCTGATCTTCTACCTGGCTTACCTCATCACCCAAGCGCTGGAGCGTTTTCTCTTCAATGTGCAAAGCGGTACCGTGCAACTGCACTGGCTGGATGCGGATGTGGTCGCACCAACACAGCGTATTGCCAAGGTGGTGGTGTGGTTGTTTGCGCTGGCCATGGCCTACCCGTATTTGCCGGGGTCGGACACCGAGGCTTTCAAGGGCTTGTCGGTGCTAGTCGGTCTGATGCTGTCCATGGGCGCATCCAGCCTGGTGGGGCAGGCCGCCAGCGGGTTGATACTGACATACGGCCGCGTCTTTCGCAAAGGCGAGTACGTCCGTTTGGCGGACCATGAAGGCACGGTCACCGAAATGGGCGTCTTCACGACGCGTATTCGCACCGGCTTGGGCGAGGAGCTGACCATCTCCAATGCCACGATTCTGGGAGGGACCACCAAAAACTATTCGCGTACGGTGCCGGGGGCAGGATTCGTGCTCGACACGACGGTCACCATTGGCTATGACACACCGTGGCGACAGGTGCACGCCATGCTGATCGAGGCGGCCACGCGCACCGAAGGGGTTTCAATGGACAGTGCACCGCAGGTATTCCAGACTGCGTTGAATGACTGGTACCCGGTCTACCGGTTGGTGTGCCATGCCACACCGACGGAACCTCGGCCCCGTGCCCTTTTGCTGAGTGCGTTGCATGCCAGCATTCAGGACGTTTTCAATACGTATGGTGTGCAGATCATGTCACCGCAGTACTTTGAAGATCCCAAAGATGCCAAAGTGGTGCCTCCTGCAAGGTGGTACCCGGCGCCAGCTGTCAAGCCCGATGGCACCCAGCCCCAATAGGCGGAGATTGCGTTGACTATGACTACTTTTGAGTTGGTGTGCAGCCTGCTGTTTGCGCTGGCCATTGTTCACACGTTTTCGACCAAGTATTTTGAGCACCTGGCGCACTTGCAGCCACGCCATGCAGGCCTGTGGCATTGGCTAGGCGAGGTGGAAGTGGTATTTGGTTTCTGGGCGCTGGTGCTGGCTATCACCATGTTCCTCATGCTGGGTTCGGCCGCTGCCATTGAGTACATCGACACCCGCAACTACACCGAGCCCATGTTTGTTTTTGCAGTGATGGTGATTGCCGCCACGCGGCCGATACTGCAGGCGGCGACGGCGCTGTTGCAGTGGCTGACCCGCGCTGTGCCTCTGGGCGGCAGTCTGGGCTACTACCTGGTGGTGATGGTGCTGGTGCCGCTGATGGGCTCATTGATTACCGAGCCCGCAGCCATGACGCTGGCGGCTCTGATTCTGGGTAGCCGCTTCTTTGCCCGCAACCTGAGCACACGGCTGAAGTACGCCACTTTGGGCGTGCTGTTTGTCAACATTTCGGTTGGCGGCACGCTGACGTCTTTTGCCGCTCCGCCCGTGCTGATGGTGGCCGCCAAATGGGGTTGGGACACACCTTTTATGGCGGCCACGTTTGGCTGGAAAGCCGCTATTGCCGTGTTGGTGAATGCCGTGGCTGTATCGGTCTGGTTTCGCAAGGAGTTGGCTGCTTTGCCCCTGCAGACGCAGGCTGAGGATGCTGCCCCGACAGTGCCCCCGTTGCTGGTGGCGGTGCATCTGACTTTTCTGGTGGGTGTGGTGGTTTTTGCACACCACCCACCGATCTTCATGGGCCTGTTTCTGTTCTTCCTTGGTATCACCCATGCCTATGAACACCACCAGGACCGGCTGATCCTGAAAGAGGGCTTGCTGGTGGCCTTTTTCCTGGCGGGGCTGGTGGTGCTGGGTGGCCAGCAGCAGTGGTGGCTGCAGCCGCTCTTGATGCGGATGAGCAGCGATGTGGTGTTTGTGGGTGCCATTGCGCTGACGGCCTTTACCGACAACGCAGCCTTGACCTACCTGGGCTCGCTGGTCGAGGGTTTGAGTGACAGCTTCAAATACGCGCTGGTGGCCGGCGCCGTGACGGGTGGGGGGCTGACCATCATCGCCAATGCGCCGAATCCGGCTGGTATTGCCATTCTTCGCCAGCATTTTGATGAGGGGGCGGTGCACCCCTTGGGCTTGCTGGTTGCCGCCCTGCCACCTACTGTGGTGGCGGCATTGGCTTTCTGGTTCTTGCGTTAGAAGCTAAATAGGCCGCTAGCCCCCGTGGAATATGCGTAAACAGCTATCAAAAACGTAGCAGACGGACAGCCGTCACCGCACCGCCATCTCGTCAAACACGCCAAACACCCGGTGAAATTCCTCCAGCGTGGTGTCGCCCTCCAGCAGGCGGCGGGC
>CAINUX010000107.1 GCA_903853895.1 uncultured beta proteobacterium
GATTGAGCGGGTTCAGGGCGGGGAAAGCCGAAGTCAAAACGGTCTGTTACGCCACCGGCCGTTTGATTGAACCCAGACGCAAGCTGTTGCCTTGTACGGTTCTGAAATTTTCGTGGATTTTGGGGGTCACAACCCCTGCTACCAAAGGCTGCTTTGGAGCGGGCAGATCGCAAATCTCTAGGTCAGCAGTCGCGGCATTGCTGGCGTACGATTTTCTCCATACCCGACCTTCATTTACGCTGACTCTTTGCGGGTGCAACCTCTTCACTGGGCAGATCGACAGCCTCCCGCAACGCTTTGCCAACCTTGAAATGCGGTACACGCGTCGCAGGAATTTCCACTGGAGCGCCACTGCGCGGGTTACGGCCCATCCGCGAGGCACGGTGGATGACTGAAAAACTACCGAAACCCCTGATCTCAATGCGGTGCCCACGCACCAGCGCGCTATTCATCGCCTCCAAGATGGTCGAAACGGCGGTTTCAGCATCCCCCTGTGTCAGTTGACTGAACCGGTCGGAGAGAAGTTGCACGAGGTCTGATCGGTTCATTTGCTCCGAAGGATAAGGCAGCTTTTTCAGGATTCACCCAAAAAGCGCGTTCAAAAGCCATTTAGGCGCGCTTTTAGACCGCCACTAACATGAGAAAGGGTGAGATAGCCTACCCGTTGCGTGCGGCTATACACGCCAAGGGAAATAACCTTGGTTGGGTTCGCAGGCGCGCGGGACGTTCTGTAATAGAAGCGCTGGGTTCCGGTCGCGGAAACACGAATAACCAATCTGCCCGTTCCCCGAGCACCCCCATCGTCACTCAACCAACGTTCTTTAGTTGATGATTTTGCGGCTTGAATTGCCACTTTGATTCTGCTCGCCGTCAAGAGCTGATGCATGATTCGACCTTGAATGAGGAATAACCACAACGGTTGTGGATACGTTGCCTCTGCTGTCGTCAATGTACATCCGCAAGCGGAAAAATCAATATAACTGATTGATTTTAAAGGGTATTTTTAAATCACCTTGATACGTTATGAGTCTTCTTGAGTCTATTTGAGACGATTCAACAAGTGTCTCCAAATCCTGTGTGGTGTCTCATAATCCTTTGGTCCACGGTTCAAGTCCGTGACGCCCTACCATTTCATCGTTGCGGGACCAAGGCTCGTCTATCGCACGACGATCTCGGCCCGTCTGTTTCTTGGTTCTTCCACGTCATCTGCGGTTGGCACCGCCAACTCGCGTTCGCCGCGACCTATGGCTTCAACGAGTTCGGGCTTAAAGCCGCTACCTATCAGTCGTTCACGGATCAAGTGGGCGCGCTGCAATGACAATGTGTCGTTTGCTTCAGTCCGGCCCACAGTATCGGTATGGCCTGTGACAAATATTTCTGCGCCGGGGCGTTCCGCCGTGCGCACCAAAATCTGCTCAAGCTGCGCTTCAGATTCGGGCGTCAGGCGGGAGCCATCAGTGAAGCGCAAGGTGAAATGCAATGCGGGGGCAGGCTGTAGTGTTAGCAATAGCTTGTATCGCGCAGCAACAGCGGCTGCGTTGGTCTCGCCGGTACTGACTTTACTATTTTGACCGACCGTAGCAGTCTGGTAGGGTTGCGACAGGATGGCTGAGCCAGCTTTGGTTTTGATTTCGACTGCACCCGCTTTGCCTCCCTCCTCAGGCAACAGGGTGACATGACCTACTGGCGCACAGGCCGCCAGCAGTGTCAACGAAGTCAGGGCGGCTGCGATGCTTGCGTATTTCACTCGACCTCCAGAATGAAGTCGGTTCCACGAATGCCAACGACTGCAGTGGGAGTCGAGATTTCAATACGTTCGGGGTTGCGCTTTCCGAGCAAGCCGGTTACGAAACGCATGCTGCCGCTGATCAGATTGATGGCCATACTCCCTTCCTGCTTGGTGGGTTCGTATTGAAAGCTGGTCATGTCCAAAGCGCTGTTCGGCCCGACAGAAATTGAAGTTCCGTCGCGCATTGCGAACGCGGTGGCGGAATGGGGACCCGTCCAGATCCGATCGCGCTCAGCTACAGGATCGCCAGGGCGCGCTGGCTGGCGAGAGTCACCTCGCTCGAGCATCACCGTCCCTATGACTGACTTGATAGTGCCCGTGCGGCTTTCCTGCGCTTGCAGGGCGGGCGATACAGTCAAGAAACACAAAAAGCATGCAGCCGCAAACGCTTTGTGGTGGGCAAGGGTGTATTTCACTTCTGTCAACTCAACAGAAGTGTGATTTCAGCGTTACCGACTTCCTGAGCGACTGCGAGCGGAGTCTTTCCATCTGTGACGGCTCCCAGATTGACTCCACGACCAGCCACAAAGAGTGCGACGGCCAATTGGTCGCTGCGTCGAATGGCGGCAATAAACTGGTTCTGGTCAAAATACGGCAAGCCCATGGCTGTGAGTTGCGTGCGCGCATCCAGGGCCGGCCAACGCGTCAGTACAGTGGGTGGCAAGGTGGGAGCGGGTTGCGGACGCGGTTGGACGACGGCTGGCTGCAGGTCCCGGTACACGCGTGGCAACACCCCCGCCGGAGCGCTCTTGCGGCGTGGCATGCGGTCAGCGTCAAGCAACAACTCAATGTGGGCAAAAACTTCAAACCGTGAGAACGGTTTCTTCATGAAATCATCGGCCCCAATCTTGTTGGCGTAGAACTGCTCGGTGGCGTGCTCATTGCCGCTGATCATGACGACGGGGATGTGCTGGACTGATGGGTCTTTGCGAATGGCCCGCAGTGCACCAAAGCCGTTCATCCCCGGCAGTACGATGTCCAGAAAAATGATGTCCGGTTTGGCTTCAGCGATCATCGCCAAACCTTGTTCGGCGCTCCCAGCATCTTTTGTTACATAGCCGGCCGAGCGCAATATTTTGCGCAAGGCGGCCACAACCGTGGGGGAGTCGTCAATGATCAGCGCGGTAGCGCCATGCCGTGCATTTTTGCGCTTGCGGTTGCGCCGGTCTGCGATACCTTGCGTTAAAAGCGGAGGCAGCCCAAGGGGCGCCAGTACACCAGTTTGCGACTCCTCTCTCTTCGCAAGGGCCCTCAAACGATCAAAAAAACTCATGGCACTGCCTTATGGGATGGGGGCTGTTACTGCAATTTTCCCAGATACGTTTCCGAAAACAGGGACTTGCGAAATCCCATTTCGTCCGGCTCATGCTCGTCCAGTGCCAGTCGCTCCAGTTCGTAGGCTGGCATGGGCATGGAAAACAGGAAGCCCTGAAGTTCATGACACCCCATCCCCACCAAAATGTCTCTCTGCCCGGCCGTCTCTACCCCCTCGGCGACCACATGCAAATTCAGGGCCATGGCCAGATTGACAATGGATTGTGCGATGGATCGCGCGTCTTCACTCTCCTCCAGATCCGACACAAACGCTCGGTCAATCTTCAGCTCGGCGGCGGGGAGTTTGCGCAGTGCTGCAAGACTTGAATAGCCCGTGCCAAAGTCGTCAATGGAGACGTGGAAGCCAGCGTTGCGCATCTTGTCGAACGTGGCCTGGGTGACCTTGGTGTCTTCCATGGCAACGGATTCGGTGATCTCGCAGGTAAACCGATCCGGCTGAATGCCGTGGCGTTGTAGCGCGGCCTCAATGCGGTCAACCAGGTCATCTTCGCGCATCTGGTAGCCCGAGATGTTCACCGCCACCCGCATGCGCAGGCCCTGCGAACGCCAGCGCGCCGCCTTGCGACAGGCCTCTTCAATGACCCAGCCACCGATGGCGCCAATCAATCCATATTGCTCGGCCAATGGAATGAAGACCACGGGACTGATCAGGCCGCGTTCGGAGTGGTGCCACCGCACCAAGGCCTCAGCGCCAGTCACCTGCAGGCTGAGGGCGTCCACCTTGGGCTGAAAGTACAGTTCGAATTCGCCTTTGTCGAGTGCGCTGCGCAGGTCGTTGAACAGCAGCGCCTGCTCACGTACTTCTACGCCCATTTTGGGGTCGTACAGGCAGAAATCAGCCCCTCCGTTTTGCTTCACGCTGCGCATGGCCAGCGCGGCATTCCCCAGGAGTTTGCTGACCGAGCCATGTTCTGGATACACCGCAATACCGATGGAGCAAGTCAGTTGGGCGCGTATGGAGTCAATACTGAATGGCACCGCCAAAGCATCGGAAAGCCGCTTTGCAGACTTTCGCCCGAACTGGTATCCCCCTTCCACAAGGATGGCGTATTCGCCGACGGAGACTTGGCAAGCCTCAACTTTTTTTTCTCCGCTCTGGGTCAACCTACGTGACACTTCCTGGAGCAGTCTGTCACCCATCTCGCTGCCGAAGCCATCGTTGAGCATGCCAAAGTTGTCGAGCGCCACATACAACAGACTGAACGGCTCGCCGCTGCGGTCGGTCTTCTGTGCTCTCCTGGCCAAGAGGACGTCAAAGCCGATGCGGGTGAGCAGGCCCGAAAGGGCATCGCGGTCCGACTTGTTGGACAGCTGCCGCGATAGTGCTGCCAATTCGTTGGACAAACGCAAGCTGCTTTTGCGTTCACGGATATACATTCCCAGGGCGGTGGCAGCGAGCACCACACTGGCTGCGGCAATGAACAACCAGATATTCATTTACGCGGGGCAAAAGGGGATGGCATTGCGCATGGCGAAGATCCTGATGTCCTGAGTTGAATGCGTTGCGGGCTGGGTCGGCCATGCGGCCACCCTGCAGGGCTCGAATAGGAAAACGGATCATAGCCAGTTTCCGGCGGCTGCGGGCCAGTAAATGCCCGTGAATGCGTCACCCTTTGTGGGAGTCGTCCCGCTTGCGCGCTTCCAGATGCCCCCGGCAACTGGCGTTGATAACGCGTAGCTCGGCTAGCGTTTCGTCAATATGGGCGCGCTTCTTTTCCAGCTCGGCGATTTCAGTGTCGGTTCGCTCGATGACGTAGCTCAGCTGCTGGGCGCGGCCTTCGCCCTGGTCGCCATACAGATCCAGATAGCGCTTGATCTCGGACAGGGGCGAGCCAATCGCCTTGGCTCGCAGGATCAGGGCCAGGCGGGCGCGGTCGCGACGGGTGTAGACCCGTGCGCCGTTGATGCGCCGGGGCGAGAGCAAGCCCTTGTCCTCATAGAAGCGCAGTGCCCGCAGGGTGATCCCGTACTCCCGACACAGCTCGGTGATGCCAAACAGCTCGGTCGTGGCCTCGTCGCGGTGCGAGTCCACAAACGCCTGGGCGTCGGTCAGGGTATCGGGATGTTTGTCCACGGCAGGTACTGGGTGGGCGACTCAGATGACGCGCTGCAGGCGCATGGCAACGCCCATGTCGCCCGAAACCTTCAGCTTGCCAGCCATGAAGCCGGTGGCGGGCTCCAGGTCGCCACTCAGCAGGGCGTTCAGGTTTTCCAGCGTGATGCCGACAGTGCAGTCGGAGTCCACGTTGTCGTTGCTGACGCTGTTGGGAGTGGATGCGCCGTCGATGCGGATCACGCCGTCGGCGCCGCAATCAAACTTCAGGGTGGCTGCCAGGCCACTGTCGGCGCCCACTTTGGTACGGATGGCTTGGGTGCATTCTTCGAGGTTCATGTCTTTTCCTTGCAAAAAGTGGATGAGGGCTGCCGCAAA
>CAINUX010000108.1 GCA_903853895.1 uncultured beta proteobacterium
CTCGTCAAAGGCATTGCGGCCAATGGCGCCGCTGGCGGCCAGGTTGTAGCCGCTCTTGGCCACGATGATGCGCGGCCACAGCACGCCGGGTGTATCGAACAGGTAGAAGCCATCCTGCAGCACGATGCGCTGCTCGATCTTTGTCACACCCGCCTCGTCGCCCGTAGCCGTCGAGCGTTTGCCCTTCAGCGTGTTGATCAGCGTGGACTTGCCCACGTTGGGAATGCCGCAAATCAGAACCCGCATGGGCTTGACCATGGAGCCCCGGTTGGGCGCCAGCTCAAAGCAGGCCTTGACCAGCACCTTTGCCGGTGCCGTCATGCTGGCGTCCAGCCCAAGCGCGCGGGTGCCCGGCAGCGCATTGAAATGCTCCAGCCACAGGGCCGTGCGTGCGGGGTCGGCCAGGTCCTGCTTGTTCAGCACCTTGAGCGCCGGCTTGCCCGCCGTCAGCTGGGCCAGCATGGGGTTGGCGCTGGAGCCCGGCAGGCGGGCATCCAGCAGTTCGATGACAACATCGATCTCCTTGATGCGCTCTTCGATCGCCTTGCGCGTCAGATGCATGTGCCCCGGGAACCACTGGATTGCCATACCGCTTGGACCTCTCTTGAAACTAAAAATTAAACCGCTGCCAGCGCCTGATCCAGATCGGCAATCAGGTCATCAATGTGCTCAATGCCAATGGACAGGCGCACCATGTCGGGCTTGACCCCGGCCTTGGCCATCTCTGCCGCATTGAGCTGTCGGTGTGTGGTGGTGGCCGGATGGCAGGCAAGCGACTTGGCGTCGCCGATGTTGACCAGACGGGTGAACAGCTGCAACGCGTCCTGAAAGCGTGCACCGGCCTCCAGGCTGTCAGAGGCCTTCAGGCCAAAGCTGATCAACCCCGAGGCGCGACCGCCCATGTACTTTTGCACCAGCGCGTGGTCGGCGTGGTCGGGCAAGCCCGCGTAGTTGAGCCAGCCCACTTTGGGGTGGCTCTTGAGGTAGTTGGCAACCTTGAGTGCGTTTTCGCAGATGCGGTCCATGCGCAGCGCCAGGGTTTCAATGCCCTGCAATATCTGGAAAGCGTTCATAGGGCTCAGGGCCGCGCCCATGTTGCGCAGCGGCACCACGCGGGCGCGGCCAATGTAGGCGGCAGCTCCCAGGGCCTCCGTATAGACAACGCCGTGGTAGCTCACATCGGGCTCGTTCAGGCGTTTGAAGCGCGCCTTGTGCTCAGCCCATGGGAACTTTCCGCTATCCACAATGGCACCGCCAATGGTGGTGCCATGGCCGCCCAAATACTTGGTCAACGAATGCACCACGATGTCGGCACCATGCTCGAACGGGCGGCACAGGTAGGGACTTGGCACGGTGTTGTCCACGATCAGCGGCACGCCGTGGGCATGGGCTACCGCGGCCAGCGCGGCCAGATCGGTGACGTTGCCCATCGGATTGCCCACGGATTCACAGTACACAGCCTTGGTCCGTGCGTCGATGAGCTTGCCAAATGAGGCCGGGTCCCGCGCGTCGGCAAAGCGCACCTCGATACCCATCTGCGGGAAGGTATGGGCAAACAGGTTGTAGGTCCCGCCGTACAACGTGGACGCAGACACGATGTTGTCGCCGGTCTCAGTAATGGTCTGGATGGCATAGGCAATGGCAGCCATGCCAGAAGCAACCGCCAACGCGCCAATGCCTCCCTCCATGGCCGCCACTCGGGCTTCAAGCACGCCGTTGGTGGGGTTCATGATACGACTGTAGATGTTGCCTGCCACCTTCAAGTCAAACAGGTCGGCACCGTGCTGCGTGTTATCAAACGCGTAGGCCACAGTTTGGTATATCGGCACCGCTACGGCTTTGGTCGTGGGGTCTGGCGTGTAGCCGCCATGTACGGCGAGGGTTTCGATTTTCATAGTCAGTGCTCCTTGAGATTTGTGTTTGGGATCTCCGTTTGAACGGCAGTGTTGTGCCATCCCCGCAGACCCGTCAATTGTCGGCCAGTTTGAGCACCCCCTTGCTCTTAGACAGCAGCCTCTAGGAAAACGCCCGGAATTAAGGTGTCTGCACTAGGACGAACCCCGAGAATTCAACCCAGCAAGCAAACCGCTTCAATCTTTTTTAATTTTCTTCAGGAGTATTTCCATGGCTAACCAAAAACTGGCAACTGTTACCAACGAACTGATCGAGTCCTACGGCAACACCGCCAAGAACGTGATCAACGCCTATCGCGTTGGCAACGAGCGCGCTGTTGTGTTCATGGACCAGACTTTCGTGTCGGCCCTCGCGAAGACCGGTACCCGCCTCAGCGCAAAAGCACGCTCCAACGCTGTGGCTGCCGAGAAGAAGTTGACTGCTTATTACACGAAGACCGTGGAAGTGACATCTGACAACGCCAACCTGGTCGTCAGCAAAGCCATCGAACTGGCTGAAAAAAGCGTTGTGCAAGTGGCTGCCAATGCTGGCCGTTTTGAGAAATCCACGGGTGTGACAACCCTCAGCGCCCTGGCGACAGCCGCTGTGCCCGCAGCCAAGGCCGTGACCAAAGTCGCGGCCAAGATTGAAGCCAAGTCCGGCGCTTTGGTGACCAAGATTGCCGGCAAGTCCGTCAAGGCCAAGGTTTCTGCTGTCAAGCGCGCTGTTGCTGCGCCTGCCAAGAAGGCCGTGCGCGCTGTTCGCAAGGCTGCGTAATCAAAAAATCAACGTCACCTTACGGTGGCATGAACAAAAGGGGCTGACCGCCACGGGGGTCAGCCCCTTTTGCATTTTTCGCGGGTAGACTAAAGCGTGGCCACAAAAACCAACGCTCCCGGACTTTTCGGCAAATTCGTGCAACGATTGCGCGCGCCTGTAACTGGGCGGGTGGACGACGAGGACTCGGTCCAGCCACGCGACAGCAAGCTCGAAAAGCTCGCGCTGAACGAACGCATCGCCATTCGGCGCAAAGACGACATGATCCGGCGCCGCGAGTTCAGCTACCTGCGCAAAGTTCGGGCACAGAACCAGCACGGACTGGGCGGGACCGTTCCCAGGCCATCGCTTTTCGCCAACAGTTCCAGCTTCAACCAGGAAGACCAGACTCCGCAGGAGCGCGCACGCACGGTCAAGAAGATCGATGCGATCGAAGCCCACATGGTGGAGTTTTGGGCACAAAAGAGGCGCCAAGGGCTTGCCAATACGCCGGTTGCTGCGCCCAGTGCGCCGAAGAATCAGCCACCCACCTTACCCATCACCAGTCGCGTTCTTCCGGACGCCGAGAGCACCGCTGGCGACATGGATCTGGACTTTACAAAAGAGCTGGCTGACGATCCCTACGCCGCGACGCAACCTGCCCCATTGGCGCCGGAAGTCTCCGCTCCCCAGCCGTCTCTCATGGCGTTTCCCGTCCTGACGACCACGGCTGAGGCCGCCAAGGCACCCGTCAATCCTGTGCACAACAGCGAATTTCCCAGTCAGTTTTCGGTTAGTCGGGCGACCTCGGTGGAGTTGGGCGACGACATCGACAATCCGGCCTTGCAGGATGCCGCCATCCGGTTTGCCGATGGGGACGAGGCTGGCGCCGAAGCCGCGTTGTTGGCGGTGGTGCAAGCCACGGACGCCAGCGCCGACGCTGCAGACGCATGTGCCACCGCTTTGCTGGATATGTACCGCGCGACCGACCAGGCGACCAGTTTTGAGGAAGTTGCCATTGAATATGCCCAGCGCTTCGGCCGGTCTGCACCTGAATGGTTTTCAGTCCCGGACCGGCTGCGCCGCGCGAATGCAGCCTCCGCAGCGGTGACGACTGTCACAGCCGGTCCGGCATCCGCCGCCGGCTGGGAATGTCCCATGGAACTGGCCCTGTCCTCTGTGCAAATAGTACGCGCCACACAACTCAGTGCTACCGCCCGCCACGTGCGCTGGGATGCGCTGCGCACCATACACCCAGACGCGGCGCAGGCTCTCAAGGAACTGTTTACTGAGTGGGCAATGCTGCCGCTGGATCTGCATTTCAGTGGTGAAGAGGTGCTCAACAATGTGCTACAGGCGGCCACGCCCTCCGATCAGCCGGGCACAGACCCTCTGTGGTGGCACCTTCGATTGGAGGCGTTGCGCATCCAGGGGCGCCAGGAAGATTTTGAGAATGTGGCACTGGACTACTGTGTCGTTTACGAAGTGTCCCCACCCAGCTGGCTGGAAGCCGATTGCACCTTCGTGCACGAAGGCGAAGGGTCAGCCACGGCGCAGATGCAGCCGGGCTCCGGCAGCGGCTTCGCGCCGCTGGACGTAACACCCGAGCCTTCAACAAACCTGATGGAGATGCGCGGCGAAATACACGGCGACGCGGACCAGACCCTGCAGGATCTGCATGCCCAACTGCGCCCTGGGGACCCCATGGTCATCTCGCTGGCACTGGTGATCAGGGTTGATTTTCCTGCGGCGGCGAGCATTCTGAACTGGCTTGTCGCCCACCAGTCGGAAACTGGCCGCGTGCAATTCGTGCACGTTCCGCGTTTAGTAGCGGCCTTCTTTGAAGTGATGGGGATTACCGGCATGGCCGATATTTCCCTGGTCAAGGCTGCACCGTAGCGACGAACGGGCTCAAGGCACGCTCAATCGATAGCCAAACGTTGGGCACGGCCACCGGTTTTTTTCGGCAGAGTCAAGGTCAGCACGCCATTGTCATACTTTGCCTTGGACTGGCCCTGATCAATATCCATCGGTAACTGAAAACTGCGGGACACCGCACCAAAATAGCGTTCGCTACGCAGGACTTTTTCTTCCTTGGTTTGCAGGTCCTGTTGCTTGACCTCGGCCCGCAGTGTGACCAGATTACCGTCCAGTGACACATGGATGTCCTCCTTGGCCACGCCAGGAACCTCCGCATGGACCGTGTAGGCCTTGTCATCTTCCTTCACATCGACCTTGATCTGTGCTGCAGTCGGCAACGGATCGCCATGCAGGGGTTTGACGTAAAAGCCGGGCGCAACATCACGGAAAAAATCGTCCAGGAGGCTGCCACGGTTGATCAATGCATTCATGATTACTCTCCTTCACACAACGTTGACGATGGCGCCACCACGGCGCCCTCTCATGCTGTATGTAGGTCATCCGTTGGCATCTTCAAGGGCGCACAGCAAGCCCTTTGATGTGCATCAAACGTTCAAACGTTTGCCGGACGCTTCCTGACGGGAGCGAGGTGCCGGGGTGACAAATATTCCTTCAGGTAGTGGTCAAACGGCAGGCTGTCGGCTGCTTCAATCCGACGCTGCTCCTGCCAGGACGCGGCCGCCATCTGTTCGAACCGGGTCTGCAGCTCAGGAGCCACCGGCAGGTCCAGCATGGTCTGTTTGGTCGACAGCGACTGCGTCCTGGCAAAAGCCACAAACGAGCCATCAAACTGCTCGGTCACAGCGCGCAAGACACGCGCTGAAGGCAAGGTCTCAGGGTGGTGCAGCCCTCGCGTGGCGGCGGTAACGGCGGCCGTGTAGTCGGTGCAGGCGTGGGCAGCATCCAGCTGGCGGGCGATGGGTGCAAGCTGCTCCACCAGCTCCAGACCCCAATCCGTGAGCGACACCGTACCCGCACCCCGTTCGAGTTGCAGCCCCGGCTCACGACCCCGCTCGGCGACGTGGTGCTGGTTGTGCGCCAGCGCAACAATTTCCTGGGGTGAATCCGGTGGGCTTTCGCTGAGCAGGCAGTGCAACAGGAAGACATCCAGAAACCGCATGGTCTGGCTATTGATACCCACCGTCTCAAACGGGTCCAGGTCCATGAGGCGCACCTCCACATACTCCACGCCGCGCTCGCGCAGCGCATGCAGTGGTCGCTCACCGGGAAAGATGACCCGCTTGGGGCGTATGGTGCCGTAGAACTCGTTCTCGATTTGCAGCAGACTGGTGGCCAACTGGCGGTACTCACCGTCCGGCCCGCGCACACCAATGGCCTCATAGGCCGGGTAGGCCGTCGTCAGGGCCTCTTGCAAGGAGCCGCCATAACCCTCCAGGCTGTTGTAACTGACCGCCAGAGAGGCTTGTGCATCGCTTTGGTAGCCCAGGCGCCCCATGCGCAGCGACGTCGCGTAGGGCAGGTACATGGTGTGGGCATTAAGCGCCTGCAACTGGTGCTGTCGCCCCGCCACAAACGTGGAACACACGGCCGGTGAGGCACCAAACAGA
>CAINUX010000109.1 GCA_903853895.1 uncultured beta proteobacterium
CCGGTCCAGGATATGTTTCTTCTTCTCAACAGTGAAATGCGGTTTGCTGCGAATGGACTCCAGCTTTTGCTGCCACCAGCGCTTCTGGTTCTGGTCAGTGGTGTACATGAACTCGACGCCAATGGTGCCGCAGTAGGTCTCGCGCAAAGCATTCATCAGGTCGCGCAGACTCATGGTGTCGCGGCCGAAGAAGGTGTTGCTGGTATTGAAAACCGTTTCCTGGTCCGCGTCGCTGAAACCGTAGAACGACAGTTCCAGCTCAGGGATGTCGTCGCGCGCAAGGCGCTTGAGCGGGTCCAGATCGGCCCAGCGGGCACCGACGTTGCGGTAGGCGGCAATCAACTGCTGCACGGCGGTGCGCTTGCGGCCCATCTCCGAGTCAGCGCCAGTTGCCAGAACCACCTTGGTACCGCCCTGCTTGGCGCGTTCGGCAAAGGCATTGATCACGGGCTGATGCGGCACGTCGCGAGTATCACTGCCGTCGCCTGCCGGCACGTTCTGCAACGCGTCGAAATACTCGCGCCACGTGTCTGTCACGCTTCCGGGGTTGGCAAGGTAGTTTTCGTACATCTCTTCGACGTATGGCGCATTGCCACCGAAAAGGTACGTATTGCTGGCGTAGGCCTGATAGACCGACGCTGGGCTCGTCTTCTGCGACGTAGTTTCACTCATATTCCGCTGACCTCCGTTTCCCTGCAGGAAACATTAGCTGGTTAAAGCTGTTTGTGATTAACCTTCCGCGGCACGGCTGAACCGTTTGGCGGATGCGACTGTGGCGTGGGAAGGGCCTAGTAACTGGGGCTGATTGTGCCACCAAATTGACATCAAGCAAGTCAAGCGGGGTACCGCAGGACAATCTGGAGTCTCACCCAGCCCCCTTACAGATGCCTTGCGCGTGGGATATAACCCACCCTACCTGCCCACCGTGCGCCCCCCCCCCAGCCAGGAGTCCCCATGCAAATCGACAGTTTTTTCATGCTCAGCCTGTGCCTGTGCGCCTGCGGCTGCTCAACTCCCCTCATGCCGATCACACCAGACGACGCAAAAACACAGGTGATCGCCTCCGAGCGCGCGTTCGCCAAGACCATGGCCGATCGGGACCACAGTGTATTTGCGGACTTCATCGCTGCGGACGCCGTCTTCTTTTCGGGGCCCAAGCCCTTGCACGGAAAACAACAGGTCGTGGACTACTGGGCACGGTTCTACACCGCGCCCGCTGCGCCCTTCTCCTGGGAGCCACGCGAAGTGGAAGTGCTGGCGACTGGCGATCTGGCGCTGAGCTCCGGCCCCGTACGTGACGCAACCGGAAAAGACATCGCCACGTTCACCTCCGTCTGGCGCAAGGAGGCGCCCAACACCTGGAGAGTCGTCTTCGACAAGGGCAACGATGTGTGCCGGTGCGCCACAACGCCGCCGTAGGTTGCGCTCCATTTATTCCAAGACGTACCGATATAGATACCAACACGTCACGGTATCTGGAGGTTTTCATGGATTCACACATGCAATTGCTGCTGTCCCAACAGGACCTGGCCAAACGCTGGGGCCGCTCGGAGGCCGCCATTGGCCTGGCCAGCGCTGTTGGCGCGGGTCCGCGTTACGTCAAGATTGATGGCGCGATCAAATACCCGGTGGAAGACATACAGCGCTATGAACGCGCTTGCCTGTTCTTTGATCCTGCCGAGGTTGCATTTCAATCACTGGCCTAGCGGCAACTGACTTGCTACGTTATCAGTAGCAATACAGCCATATTCCACTAGGGCTATCGCCCTATTTCTCTAGTGAGAGTTTCCCACAGCAGGCCACGTCAACGTCTTGCCCTGGCCTTGTGCATCGGGCATGAGCTGGCGGACCTCGCGGCCGGCAAACACGGTTTCACGCAGTTCCTTCATCACCTCGGCTGCACCGCCAAACGGGGTGACCAAGTCGATGATCCAGATCTGGTCGCCTGACTTCCAGTCGGCGGCCATCAGGTGGAGGGGTCCGTCCAGGTAGACGTTGCGTTGCCAAGCTGGAGTGGAATGCCGTGGTCAATCCACGCCATCCCGACGCCGGTCATTTTGCGGTCTCGAAAAGCCAACCGGTCATTTGGGATCAGCGCCTCTTCGCTTCACCATGCGCGCAGCCGCCAGCAGCCCCAAAGGCAAGGCGATGAAGTGGGGCCAGATGAAGTACCCGGGCTCGTAGGTCACCCAGCTGAAGGCGGGCTCTGCTGCTTCCAGCGAATCGTGCACGGCG
>CAINUX010000110.1 GCA_903853895.1 uncultured beta proteobacterium
CATGTGAGCGCTCTATTTACCTCAGCCCGCGCCGCCTCTTCAGAGGCGGCTTCTGGGCAGCATTATCCGCAGGGAACGCTCTACGTCGTCGCCACGCCCATCGGCAACCTGGCCGACATCAGCCTGCGGGCCCTGCACGTCTTAGGCTTGGTCGACGCCATCGCGTGTGAAGACACGCGCCACACCCAGTCGCTGTTGCGCGCGTACGGCATCGATAAGACTGCCGGGCAACTGATCGCCGTGCATCAGCACAATGAGACGCAAGCCGCGCAAACCGTGATGGACCATCTGCGCCAGGGCCAACGCGTGGCCTATGTCAGCGATGCCGGCACGCCCGGCATCAGCGACCCTGGCGCGCGGCTGGTGGCCGCAGTGCGCGCGCAGAACCTGCGCGCCATTCCCCTGCCAGGTGCGAGCAGCATTACCACGCTGGTATCGGTCGCCGGTCTGGTCGCCGAAGAACCCAGCGGGTTTGTTTTCGTGGGCTTCCTGCCGTCCAAAGCCGGTGAGCGGGAACGTGCGGTGCTGGCACTGGCCACGCAGGAGCGCGCGGTGCTGCTGCTGGAGGCACCCCACCGCATCGAGGCCCTGGCGCTGGCACTCGCCACGCTGGGCCTGCGCCAAGTGACGATTGGCCGTGAGCTGACGAAACAGTTCGAAGAGATAGCCACAGTCAACGCTCAGGACTTGCCGTCCTGGCTGGCGCAGGATGCCAACCGGCTTCGCGGGGAATTTGCCCTGGTGTTGCACGCCATACCAGCGGCAACCGAGGTGGCTCAGGACACGCGGATTTTGAAACTACTGCTGGAGCATTTGCCGCTGAAAACTGCGGTCAAACTGGCGGCAGACATTACGGGCGAGTCGCGCAATGGGCTCTACCAGGCCGCACTAGCCCTCAAATCAGGCGGTACCGGTCACGACTCGGAAGAAGCCGACTCACCTTCATAGCCGTGAACACAGGTGCGCAACACCGCCTTGATGGCCGATAGGTCGTCCGCCTGGACGCCTTGGCGCAAGATCTGCAATTGCAGGTCGAGCGCCGGCCACTCCAGGTAGTGCTCATGGGCCTTCATGATGCGGGGGTGGGCGGTGGCGGTCGGGTTGTCGCCAATCAGCAGTTCTTCATACAGTTTCTCGCCCGGACGCAGGCCCGTGATGGCAATGCTGATGTCGCCATGGGGCGTGGCTTCATCGCGCACCGTCATGCCGGACAGCTCCACCATGCGCCGGGCCAGATCGACGATGCGGACCGGCTCGCCCATATCGAGAACGAAGACCTCGCCTCCACGGGCCATGGCACCGGCCTGCAACACCAGCTGGGCGGCCTCGGGGATGGTCATGAAATAGCGGGTGACATCGGCGTGGGTCACGGTCAACGGCCCCCCTGCCGCCAGCTGCCGACGAAACAGCGGCACCACGCTCCCGCTGGAACCCAGCACATTGCCAAAGCGGACCATGCTGAAGCAGGTCATCGTGCCATGCGGGAATGCCTGTGCGGCCATCGCCTGCAACACCAGTTCGGCCATGCGTTTGCTGGCGCCCATGATATTGGTCGGCCGGACGGCCTTGTCGGTTGAGACCAGCACAAAACTGGCAACCCCACTGGCTATTGCGGCCTGCGCCATGTTCAGCGTGCCAAACACATTGTTGTCGATGCCCACCGCCGGGTTGGCCTCGACAATCGGAACATGTTTGTAGGCTGCGGCATGGTAAACCGTATCGGGGCGGTAGGTTTGGCACACCTCCTGCAACCGCTGCACATTGGCCACACTGCCCAGCAGCGGCACCAGCTCCACAACCAGCCCTAGGGAAGCGCATGACGCCTCCAGCTCCTGGTGGATGGTGTAGAGGTTGAATTCGCTGTGATCGAACAGCAAGAGTTGGCGCGGGCGCTCTGCCGCAATCTGCCGACACAGCTCACTGCCGATGCTGCCACCCGCCCCGGTTACCAGCACCACTTTCCCCGACAGGTTGCGGGCCAGCAGATCGGTGTTGGGTGGCACCGGATCGCGACCCAGCAGGTCTTCAATCTCCAGTTCCTTGAAATCCTGCACCGTCACGCGCCCACTGGCCAAGTCGGCCCAATCAGGCAAAGTGCGGATGTGCACCGGCACGGAACGCAGGCTCTCGATGATCTCCTTGCGGCGCGAGCGCGATGTGCTGGGCAAAGCCAGCAACAGATCCGTCACCCCCTGTTCGACCACCAGCCCCGCCACGCGGGACGGGGCAAAGACAGGGACCCCGTTGACGCTGCGCCCGACCTTGGTCGGGTCATCATCGACAAAGCCAATCAGTACCGATTGCGCGCCTATCCCCATGGCGGAAGCCGTCTGCACACCGGCGGTGCCTGCTCCATAGATGAGGAACCGGCTTTGGTCACGGCGATCCAGCGGACTCAGGCCCGCCAGCCAAAACCGGGCAAATGCGCGGCTGGCGCCCACCATCAGAAAAAATATCAGGGGCTGCAAAATACCCAGACTGCGGGGTACACCAATCCATTGACCGCTCCATTGCATCGCCATCAGCAGTGTCAGCAGCAACATGCCATAGACGGCCGTCGCCTTGGCCGTGGCCATCAACGCGGCCTGTCCGGTGTAGCGAAATATGGCCCGGTACAGGCCAAATCGAATAAAAACCGGAACAAACATCAACGGTGACAGCCCATATACCCACCATTGCGCGCCCACCGGCCAGTGCAGGGTATCCAGTCGCAAGGAAAACGCGGCCCACGTCGACAGCATCGCCAGAACAACGTCCAACGCCACCACAACCAACCGCTTGGTCGACCGCGACCATCCCAGTACTCTGCTTTGCATGTATCTCCGTTACCCCAAGTCAGCCAAACCGTCAGCTGGTGATCGCAAATTCTTCTTTGGTTTTACCCTGCGCCACCAGCGCGGACAACCAGCGCGGCGTCAGGCCACGGCCACTCCAGACTTCCCCGTTGGGGCCACGGAATTTGGCGGCCACCACCGCACCCGATTTCTTCTTGCTGCTAGTAGCCTTGGGCTGAACCGCCACTTTGGTCTTGCCACGCCCCTTGCGGCCACCGGGGGCCGAAGCCTGCAAATCCTTCACGGTGATGCCAAACGCCTCCATCTTGGCGCGAATATCCTGCACCGTTTTATCAAACTCGCGGCTCTTTATTTCCGAAGCCTGTTTTTGTAGCTTCTGAATCTGATTTTGAATATCTACCAAGTTATTCATGCCAACACTCCTGTTTGCGATATTAATGGGTTACGTCCCTGCGCATGATAACCTTCCAGGCTGTCAAAAATAATATCTGGATATCAAAACCCAGAGATTGGCGCCGCACATATTCACTGTCCAGTGCCAC
>CAINUX010000111.1 GCA_903853895.1 uncultured beta proteobacterium
ACCGGCGGGGGAGGGTAAGTTGGCCGCAATAAACGAGCGGCTGAAGTCGCACATTGCGAATTGCCGCGCACGCTTTGTCACCCAGTTGGAATACTGCCCGCAGGGGGTTCTGGATTACGTGACGACGGCAGTCACTGCCCTTACTGGAGCCAAGGTCCGGATTTCGCCCAGGCGGGCGCGTTTAATGTCGCGAAGCCTGCTGGCAGCCACTGTCCTTCAAGGTGCGTTTCAGCAAAAGACAGCTCGGCTAGTACTCGAATGCAGTATGCCGCATGGCACCTGGGGAAGTTCCATCGCTAAGAACGTACTGGATGCCGCTCATCGCCTTGCCTGGGATACCTCTTCCAAAAGTCAGCCGCGCTGGATCAATTTGATGTTTGCAGAAGTCCGCCTGGATCGCAAGCTGGCAGTTCTGATTCAGCATTGCAAGTCACCCGATGAAGGCACCCAGGCCGTGGCCCAGGTTCTGGCATCTGAAAGCCGGGAACGCGCCGCCGCCTTTGCATTTGCCCTGTACCCGGCAGCGGCCATGGGAAAACTCCCTGTGGGATCGGAAGGTGCCAATGACCTTGGAAGCTTTGCGGCCCCGATTTTGAGCGTTGACGCGGAGGTGACCTGGTCTGAGCGCGGTTCGACCCAGGCGGCGCACCATCCGGGCTATGACGCTTATGCGGCCGTTCTGGCAAACCTCAGTGGTGCGCGCGCTGAGCGGGCCCGACAGTTCTTTTGCTGGTGTCTAACGCAGCAGATCAAGCTCGTTGACCCAGTTGGTCTTGAAAAGGAGATCGACGCCTGCGCGAAGCTGCTTAAAAAAGAGGTGGCGGCATGAGGGCTGCGGACATGGCCATCCACGAACAACGCGCAAACGCGGGGTGGGGTGGACCCCCTTCGCGGCAACGACGTGAGCGCATTACCTCGTCACTGCTGGGTAAGGATGACGGGGAGATCCGTTGCGCCCGTGTGATCAGAGTCGGTTTTTCCCTTCTGAAGGGAGAGGATCCCCTGGAAATTCTTGAAGAGCGCCTCATCGATGAAGGCTACGACAGCCTAGAGGACTTGAAGGCAAGCATCGCAATTCCGGACAAGCGCTATATCTGTCGGCCCTACCTGCACCCGGAGTGCCGTCTGGATGCAAAACCCGCAGAAGTTTTTCACAACGCGTTGATCCTTGGTCTTTGCACGGCGCAGATGTTTGATCCAGAGCGCCCTGTCATCTGGACGCGCGCCAGCCTGTCACGTGTGGTGGAACTCTTTGATCCAGCGGGGTTCTACCAATGAAAGCTGCCCACTTTGAGTCGCTTCTCCAAGAACTGATCGACGAGAATCCGTTTGCCATCCGGGCTGCGCTGCAGATCTTGAAGGTCGAATACACCAGTGCCATTTCAACGCTGGCAGTTACCTGCGAAGCCAAACCGCGCATGTTGGTCAATCTGGGGTTTCTTGCGCGCCATGCCCATACCGAAATCCAGGTCAAGGCGGTGGTGGTCCATGAATTCTTGCATGTACTGTTGCGCCACACAGAGGGCCGTCAGCCATTAACGGCCGCCCGGCACCTCGCATTTGATGCGGTGATCAACGCCATCATTCACCGGCAATATGGTGATGCCTACTCGTCCATGATGTCCACCTACTATGGGGAATCCAAGGGGTTGCAGAAACTTCTACGGCCAATGAACAAGGTAGAAATTGAGTGGTTGTATGCAAATGGAAGCAAGAACTCTAAGACTGTGCCGCCATGGGCACAAGCTTGGAACGGCCTGTATTGCGGCAGATTGGTAGCTGACGATATTGAGGGTCTGGCCGCATCCCTGAGCCAACACGCGCTTCTGCCCACCAGTGGTGCAAACTTCGGGCCATTCACGCTGGATCCTGG
>CAINUX010000112.1 GCA_903853895.1 uncultured beta proteobacterium
AAAAAAGCCGAAAACCCTTGATTTCATTGGATTTTCGGCTGTTTTAGAGTGGTGCGCGGAGCCGGACTCGAACCGGCACGCTATTGCTAGCGTCAGGACCTAAACCTGGTGCGTCTACCAATTTCGCCACCCGCGCAAAAAAACAAAATGGGCGGCCAATCGTCTCTTGCAGACACCGTCTGCCGGACTCTGACCACCCAATTGAAATTGGTCAACCTGCTATTTTAACCTGCTGCGGGCCCTGCACTTTCAGGTCAGATCCAGAAAGATATGACGCCACGTGCCGGCCCAGCAGGAAATACTCAGGAAAATGCCGGTGTTTCGCGCTTAACCCTGAACCAGGCTGCATACATGGCCGGCAGTGCCAGCAAGGTCAAAACCGTGGCAACAATCAGCCCACCCATGATGGAAACTGCCATGGGCCCCCAGAAAACCGAGCGCGACAACGGAATCATCGCCAGCACCGCGGCGGCGGCAGTCAACACGATGGGGCGCAAGCGCCGCACCGCCGACTCCACAATGGCGTCCCAAACCGGCACCCCGGCGGCCCGGTCCTGCTCGATCTGGTCGATCAGGATCACCGAGTTGCGCTGGATCATTCCCATCAGGGCAATGACGCCCAGCAACGCCACGAAACCAAACGGTCGCCCAGACACCAACAAGGCTGCGGCCACACCCGCTATACCCAGCGGGCCGGTCAAAAACACCAGCATGGCGCGGCTGAAACTGTGCAACTGCAGCATCAACAAGGTGAAAGTGACGAACAGCATGATGGGTATGCCTGCAGCAATCGACGCAGAACCTTTGCTGCTTTCCTCCACAGCACCGGCCACTTCAATGCGGTAGTCCAGCAAACCCTTGCTTTTCCAACCCGCTTCCAGCGCGCGCAGCGCGGGCAGCAATTCAGCGGTCACCGTGGCGCCCTGCAGGCCCTCCACGATGTCCGATTGCACCGTGATGGCGTAGTCCCGGTTGTCACGCCACATCACACCAGGTTCCCAGGCAAATGACGGCGTGGCAATTTGCGTCAACGGAATCGACTTGCCACTGGCGGTGGGCAAATAGGCGTTGGCAACATCGGTGATCGTGTTGCGCTCGTCCTGCGGTTGGCGCAACACGATATCGATCAGCTTGTCGCCCTCGCGGTATTGGCCCACGGTCGTTCCGCCAAACATGGTCTTGGAGGCCTGGGCAATGCTCTGGCTGGAAACGCCCATCGCGCGTGCCTTGGTCTGGTCGATATCGAGTCGCATCGACTTGATGGATTCATTCCAGTTGTCATTGACGCCACGGGTGTTGCTGCTGGCGCGCATGACCGCCTTGACCTCGTCGGCACGCTCGCGCAACACTGCTGGGTCCAGACCCACCACCCGGAACTGCACCGGGTACGCAACCGGCGGACCGTTGGGTAAAATCTTGATCCGCGCGCGAATTTCAGGAAACTCCTGCGCAATCAAGGCCGGCAGCTTGATGCGCAATGGCTCACGCATCTTCAGGTCCTTGGGCACGATGATGAACTGCGACACATTGCTCTGCGTGAAAATATTGTCCAGCGGCAAATAGAAACGCGGTACGCCCGAGCCCACCCAGGTGCTCACGGTATCAACCCCCGGCTCCTGCAACAGACGCGCCTCCACGCGTCTGGTGGTCAGCTCATTGGCGGCAAACGAGGTGCCTTCCGGGTACCAAACGTCCAGCAGGATTTCGGGCCGTGCGGAATCCGGGAAGAACTGTTGCTGCACCCGCCCCATGCCCGCAATACCCGCGGCAAAACTCAGCAGCATGATGCCAATGGTGATCCAGCGGTGCTCCACACACCAGTTCACGGTCTTGCGGAATGTGTTGTAGAACGGCGTGTCGAACAACTCATGGGGTTCGTCGCCCACGCCATGCGGCTTGACCTTCAGGATCACCGTACCCATGTAGGGCACGAAATACACCGACACCAGCCAGCTCAACACCAGCGCCAGCACGGTCACACCAAAAATGGCAAAGGTGTACTCACCCGTGGCCGACTTGGCAATGCCGATGGGCAGAAAACCCACGGCCGTGATCAACGTGCCCGTCAGCATGGGCATGGCCGTGATCTCATAGGCAAAGGTGGCGGCACGCACCTTGTCCCAGCCCTCCTCCATCTTGCGTACCATCATCTCCACCGCAATAATGGCGTCGTCCACCAGCAGGCCCAGCGCAATGATCAGCGAGCCCAGCGATATCTTGTGCAGGCCAATGCCCCAGTAGCCCATGCCCAGAAACGTGACAGCCATCACCAGCGGAATCGTGATTCCCACCACCAGGCCCGGACGAAAGTCGACGTAGTAGCGGTTGTACCAGTGGGTGCTGCCGCTGCGCTTGTGCAGCCCCAGGCTGATAAAGCTCACCGTCAGAACGATGGCAATGGCCTCGATCAGCACGCCAATGAATTCATTGACCGACTTGGCTACCGCGGCGGGCTGGTCCTGCACCTTGACCAGGTGGATGCCCGCGGGCAGCGTCGCGTCAATCTTCTGGGTCGCAATAGCCAGAGCCTTGCCCAGCGCAATGATGTCGCCCCCCTTGGCCATGGACACGCCCAGGGCAATGACCTGCTTGCCCTGGTGGCGCACTTTCACTGCTGGCGGGTCTACATACTCCCGCTTGATCTCCGCAAAATCACCGAGGCGCAACTGGTTGCCCGAGCTGCCCCGAATCGGCAGGGCGCTGAGTTGCTCGACGGCCTGAAACTGACCGGCCACCCGCACCTGGACTACGTCCAACGGCGTCTGGATGGCACCCGCGCTTTCGACCGCATTTTGCTGGTTCAGCTGTGCCAACACCTGGTTCATGTCCAGCCCCAGCTGGGACAGGCGTTTTTGTGAAATTTCGATGTAGAGTTTTTCGTCCTGTACCCCCATCAACTCCACTTTGTTGACATCGGTTACGCGCAGCAATTTCTGCCGCACCGAGTCCGCAAAGGTCTTCACTTCGGCATCGCTGAATCCGTCCGCCTCCAGCGCATAGATCACACCAAAAACGTCCCCGAACTCGTCATTGAAGAAGGGGCCTTGAACACCCGCTGGCAGTGAGCCCCGAATGTCTCCGACCTTCTTGCGTACCGTGTACCAGATGTTGGACACGTCAGCGGCCCTGGTCGAGTCCTTGACCTGGAACAGGACGGTGGTCTCGCCCGGCTTGGAATAGCTGCGGATCTTGTCGGCATTGGGCACCTCCTGCAAGGTGCGCTCCACCTTGTCGGCCACCTGCTCGGCCATCTGCTGCGCCGTGGCACCCGGCCAGAATGCGCGTACAACCATCAAGCGGAAGGTGAACGGCGGATCTTCGTCCTGCCCCAGTTGGAAAAATGCGTTGGTTCCCAGCACCATCAGCACAATCATCAGAAAGCGTGTCAGCGGTGCATGGTCAATTGCCCAGCGTGACAGGTTGAACCCCTTCTCAGGGTGCAGGTGTTGGTCTTTCATGGTGTGCTCACTTCGCAACGGCTGCACTGGCAGGAGCACTGGGCTCTGGCAAAACAGGCGCTATGTTTTTCATAGCTCCTTGTGTAGTAATTACGGGGGCTGGAGCCGACTTTTCCTTATAGAGCGTCACCTTCTGCCCAGGCGAAAGGACGTGCACACCGGCCGACACAACCTGCATGCCTGGCAGCAGGCCTGCGGCTACTACCACGTCATTGCCATCGGCCGTGGCGATCTGGATGGGTTGGAGTTTGACAGTCATGCTGGCGCTGTCCAATACCCAGACGGCCGAGGACTTGCCGTCCTGGCGCAAAGCGCTGGTGGGCAGCTTGATGACCTGTACACCGCTGCGATCAAACGCATGGGGTAGCAAGGATACCGTCGTACCCAAGGTCAGGGCGTCCGCGGCCGGCAACGCCACTTTGACCGCGAAGGTACGCGTGACCGGATCCGCACTGGCAGACACCTCCCTCACAACCCCCTTGCGTTTTTCCGTAGCAGCCCAGGCCCGCACGTCCACGCCCGAGCCCACCGTGATCAACGCCACCTTGTCTTCTGGAACCGAAAAAACCGCGTCCCGTTGCCCATCCTGCGCAATGCGCACGACCGGCGTTCCGGCTGCTACCACCTGCCCTGGCTCGGCCTCCACGGCCGTCACCACGCCCGACACATCGGCCACCAAGGTGGTGTAGGCCGCCTGATTGCCCTGTGCCGTACCCTGCGCCTTGGCCTGATCAAGCTGCGCCTGGGCCGCCTTCAGGCTGGCATCGCGGCGCTCCAGCTCCGCACCACTGATGAAATTTTGATCCCGCAACTCTTTGTAGCGCTTGAAATCGGCCGCTGCCAGGTCGCGGTTAGTCTGGGCTGCGCTCACTTGGGCCTTGGCCGCCGCGGCCGCCAATTGGTAATCCTGGGGGTCCAGCTGCGCCAGTACGTCTCCCGCCTTCACGCGCTGACCCAATTCCGCCTGACGCCGGACAATCTTTCCGGCGACCCTGAACCCCAGACGGGACTCGACGCGCGCCCGGACTTCACCCGCAAACTCTGCGCCGGAGCGCATGGATTCCACCCCCACCGTCATGACCTTGACAGCCCGAATGGGCTCTTCCGGGGGAACCGGTTTGGAACAGGCGCTGAGCAACAGTGCGCTGGCGGCTAGGGCCAATGGAACGCGAAGGAATGTAGAAGGCATGGAGGGACTACCTGTTGGGAATTTGAAGGTATTGGTACTAACTAATGACCAATTGGTTAGTAATTTAATTCAAATGAGAATCCCTGTCAACCACAGGCCCTCCCAAATCCCGCGCGGGGGTTAGTCGTAGGCGATCATCGCCTTACCCTGGTCTGCCTGGGCACGCCAACCCGCCAAGGCAGCATCGCTGGGAAAGAACCGGGCGTTGTCACCCAAGTGCAAATCAAATTCTGCGCCTCTGCAGCCAGCAATTTCCTCATCCACGCCCAGCTGTATGGCAAAGCGCACCGCCAGCCCACGCACCTGCTCACCCTGCTCGGTTTGCTCGCGCTTCACCGGGAATTCCCTTAAGAGACGGGCGACATCCAGTCCACGCGATATGCCCGTCGCGTCCACAGCCACCCGCAGGTATTTGCCAAAGCGGCAACGCGCCTGCTCCAGGTCCCACACCTGGGTGATGGTGAGCTGCTTGCCGCCCGAGAAGCGGTCATCGCGCACCTTGCCCATGACGATGATGAGTTCGTCATCCTTGAACAAGTGCTTGTTAGCGTTAATCAATTCTTCCTCGGCCCGCGCATCGATCATGGCGGACTTGTCGTCCAGCTTGAACAGCGCGAGCTTGCCGCGCTGGCCGTTGATGACCCGAAAGTCGGTGACGATGCCGGCCAGCAATTGCGGCTCGCGGGTGTCAATCAGTTCCTCGATAGGGCGCTTGGCAAAGCGGCGCACTTCCAGCGTCACTTCGTCAAACAAGTGGCCGGACAGGTAGAAACCAACGGCTGTCTTCTCGTAGGTCAGTCGCTCCTTGATGCCCCAAGGCATAGCCTCCACGAGATCAGGCTCCTGCGTGCTGGAGCCGTGGTCGTCTTCGCCGCCCATGTCAAACAGGCCGTGCTGGTTGGCATTGGCCGCGCTCGCCGCCGCAAAGTCAAAGGCCCGGTCAATGGACGCTGACAACGACGCACGGTTCAGTTGCAGCGTATCAAAGGCACCAGCCTTGATCAGCGCGTCCACACAGCGCTTGTTCAAGCGGCTACGGTCCACGCGGCGGGCAAAGTCAAACAGGCTGGTGAAGGGGCCCGCTTCGTTGGTTGGGCCCTTGCCTTCACGCGCCGCCACGATGGCGTCGATGGCCTGCTGACCCGTGCCCTTGATGGCACCCAGGCCGTAGCGAATTTCCTTGTTGGAGATGGGCTCAAAGCGGTGGCGGCCACGGTTGATATTCGGTGGCTCAAAGCTCAGGCCCATCTTCTCGGCGTCTTCAAACAAGACTTTGAGCTTATCGGTGTCATCCATCTCCACCGTCATATTGGCGCAGAAGAACTCGGCCGTGTAGTGCACCTTGATCCAGCCCGTATGGTAGGCCAACAGCGAGTAGGCGGCAGCATGCGACTTGTTGAAGCCGTAACCCGCGAACTTCTCCATTAAGTCGAAAACCTCGTCGGCCTTGGCTTCGCTGATGTCGTTCTTGGCTGCACCGGCGCGGAAGATGCTGCGGTGCTCGGCCATCTCCTCGGCCTTCTTTTTTCCCATGGCCCGGCGCAGCATGTCCGCGCCACCCAGCGAGTAGCCGCCCAGAATCTGCGCAGTCTGCATCACCTGCTCCTGGTAGACCATGATGCCGTAGGTCTCACTCAGCATCTCGGCGACCAGCGGATGTGGGTACTCGATGATCTCACGCCCATGCTTGCGCGCCACAAAGCTGGGGATCAGGTCCATGGGGCCGGGGCGGTACAGCGCATTCAGCGCAATCAGGTCTTCCAGGCGAGATGGTTTTGCGTCCTTGAGCATGCGCTGCATGCCGGTACTTTCAAACTGGAACACGGCTTCGGTTTTTCCATCCGAGAACAACTTGTAGACCTTGGCGTCATCCAGCGGCAGGTTCTCATAGGCAAAGTTCTCCTGGCCCACATGGCGTTGCTTGATGAAATCGCGCGCAATCTCCAGAATCGTCAGCGTGGCCAGGCCCAAGAAGTCGAATTTCACCAAGCCAATGGCCTCGACGTCGTCCTTGTCGTACTGGCTCACGGCCGATTCGCTGCCGGGCTGCTGGTACAGCGGGCAGAAGTCGGTCAGCTTGCCGGGAGCAATCAACACTCCCCCGGCGTGCATGCCGATGTTGCGGGTCATGCCCTCCAGCTTGCGCGCCATCTCCAGCAGGGTCCTGACGTCTTCCTCGTTGGCTTCCCGCTCAGCCAGAATCGGCTCTGCCTCTGAGGCATACACGTATTTGTCGTTCTTCTTGCCGTCGATGGGTGGCAGTTGCAGCGTGACGTTGGTGCCCGGCTTGTTGGGGATCAGCTTGCTGATACCGTCACAAAAGGTGTAGCTCATGTCCAACACGCGGCCCACATCGCGGATGACGCCGCGCGCGGCCATAGTGCCGAAGGTGGCGATCTGGCTCACTGCATCTTTGCCATATTTGTCCTTCACATAGTCAATCACCAGGTTGCGGTTGGTCTGGCAGAAGTCGATGTCGAAGTCGGGCATGGAGACCCGCTCGGGGTTCAAGAAACGCTCGAACAGCAGCTTGTAGCGGATGGGATCCAGATCAGTAATCTTGAGCGAATACGCCACAAGTGACCCCGCGCCAGAGCCGCGCCCTGGCCCCACCGGGCAGCCGTTGTTCTTGGCCCAGTTGATGAAGTCCCCCACGATCAAGAAGTAACCGGGGAAGCCCATCTTCAAAATGGTGCCGATCTCAAACTCCAGGCGCTCCACGTACTGCGGCATCTGGGCATTGCGCTCGGTGTCATTCGGGTACAGGTGCGCCATACGCTCCTTCAGACCCTCGTGTGAGGCATAACGGAAATACTCATCCGGCGTCATGCGCTCGCCGTTGACAAGCGGCGTGGGGAATTCGGGCAAATAGTTTTTACCCAGTACCAGGGTCAGGCTGCAGCGCTTGGCAATTTCCAGCGTGTTGGCCACAGCCGATGGCAGGTCGGCAAACAACGCCTGCATCTGCTCGGCGGACTTGAAATACTGTTCGCGCGTGAACTTGCGCACGCGCTTGGCGTTGCCCAGAATCTCACCATCGGCAATGCAGACGCGGGCCTCGTGGGCCTCAAAGTCATCGGGCGTGGTGAACTGCACCGGATGGGTGGCGACCACGGGCAGTTGGATACGGGCCGCCAGTTGCACGGCGGCAATCACGTGGGCTTCGTCGTCCACGCGGCCGGCGCGCTGTAACTCCAAATAAAAACGATGGGGAAACACACCCGCCAACTGCAAGGCCACTTCACGAGCACGCGCCACGTCACCCTGCACCAGGGCCTGCCCCACCGGGCCGGCCTGCGCGCCCGACAAGGCGATCAGGCCTTCATTCAACTCCAGCAACCAAGCCAGTTTGATAACGGCCTGGTTCTTCACAATGTTCTGGGTAAATCCGCGTGCCAGCAGCTCTGACAGGTTCAGATAACCCTGCTTGTTTTGCACCAGCAACACCATGCGCGACAAGGCTGTGGTGTCGCCGCCAAGGCCTTCCAGAAATATCTCCACGCCAATGATGGGCTTGGTGCCCTTGGAGCGCGCCTGTTTGTAAAACTTGATAGCCCCAAACAGGTTGCTCAAGTCGGTAATGGCCAGTGCAGGCTGGCCATCGGCAACGGCGGCCGCTATGACTTCATCGATTCGGTTGGTTCCGTCGACGACGGAAAACTCGGTGTGCAGGCGCAGGTGGATAAACATGACCGCATTGTAGTTTTCCTGCTCAAACTCTGGCGCCGGCCAGTGTGGCAATGCGCACGCCAAACAGGCGGCCGGTTTCCAGGTCCCCGGCATTCATCTCCTGCCCGCTGGCATCACCGGGTGTCTGGGCCATGGGGCCGGCGCTGGAGGCCAGGTAGTTGACGTCGCTGCGCTGCGACGCCTTGGTATTGTTGTAGTTCAGGCCCGTACCCACCCACACGCCGCCGTGTTGCATGGCAAGAGTCATCAGGTAATGCAGCGTGGAATGCTTGTCCCCGTTGACATTGGCGCTGGCGGTGAACCCCCCGAAAATCTTGTCCTTCCAGGCCTGCGTATACCAGGGTCTGCTGCTCGCATCGGCAAACTTCTTGAATTGCCAGCTCACGCTGCCCATGTAGGTCGGAGAACCAAAGATGATGGCATCCGCCGCGGCAAGGCTCTCCCAGGCGCCTGCCGGCAGGTTGCCGTCGGCATCAATGGCGATCAGTTCGGCACCAGCCCCTTGTGCCACTGATTGCGCCAGGCGCAGGGTGTGGCCATAACCCGAATGAAAAATCACTACAACCTTCGCCATTCCAATACTCCGTATTTACCATGTTCGCTAAAGAACTACGCGCTCAAATCAAAAAACAAGACTTCGGCGTCGCTGGCCTGGTCCAGCTTCAGCACTGCTTCCTGCTCCAGCATCGCCGCATCCCCAGTGGTGAGCTTCACGCCATTGACCGCAATCGCACCGCGCACCACGTGCAGATAGGCTTTGCGCTGGGGGTCCATAGCCAGCGTGGTGGTTTGCGGGCCATCGAACAGTCCGCCGTACAGGCGCGCGTCGGCATGGATCAGCACCGAGCCTTGTGCTCCATCCGGCGATGCCACCAGCCGCAAAACGCCGTGTTTCTCCGATGCGGCAAAGGTCTTTTGTTCGTAACTCGGCGCAATGCCCGTCACGTTGGGCTCTATCCATATCTGCAGGAAGTGCGTGGTTTCCTGGGGTGCGTGGTTGAACTCGCTGTGCTGCACGCCGCGCCCGGCACTCATGCGCTGCACGTCACCGGGCGGGATGCCCTTGATATTGCCCATGCTGTCCTTGTGCGCCAGGTTGCCGGACAGGACATAGCTGATGATCTCCATATCGCGGTGCCCATGGGTACCAAAGCCGGTGCCTGGTGCGATGCGGTCTTCGTTGATCACCCGCAGATTGCCCCAGGCCATGTGCTGCGGGTCGTGGTAGCCCGCGAATGAAAAACTGTGAAATGACTTAAGCCATCCATGGTCGGCATAGCCCCGGTCGGCGGATTTACGCAAGGTCAACATGGCACTTTCCTTATTCAAATGGTGAGCAGCAATGGGATGAACTTTAGTCCATCGCTCGGCTGTTTCCAGCTGCGCTCTTTGATGGCATCATTCAAATGTTTTCAATTTGTAAGGCTCCTCCATGCAAACTCCTCGCGATGTGCTGACCCCGGACGCGCTGGCCATGCTGCAATCAATCGAAGCGGCTGGCAGCTTTGCCGCCGCCGCCCGCGCCATGGGCATGGTGCCCAGTGCGCTGACGTACCGCGTGCGCCAGATTGAGGACGCGCTGGACGTGCTGCTGTACGACCGCAGCTCGCGCCAGGCCCAGCTGACCGAGGCGGGGGGCGAGTTGTTGCGCGAAGCCGCACGCCTGTTAATCGATATCGACGCGGTGGCCAATCGGGTCAAGCGCGTGGCCACCGGATGGGAGCCCCAATTCACCATTGCGCTGGACACCATCATCTCCAAATCCACCGTCATGGAGTTGTGCGAAAGCTTCTTCAGCCAGACGCCACCGACGCGCATCCGCCTGCGCGACGAGACGTTGTCGGGCACGCTCGAGGCGCTGACCTCGGGCCAGGCCGACCTTGCAATCGGCGTAACACCCGATGCGGCGAACACCCCGGACGTCCACAGCAAGCCCCTGGGCACGATCAACTTTGTGTTTGCGGTGGCACCCCACCACCCCCTGGCCAACGCGCCCGAACCCCTGAGCGACGCCGTGATCCAGCAGCACCGCGCCGTTGCCGTGGCCGATTCGGTGCAACGCGGCCGCGGTCTGACTTTTGGGTTGCTCAGCGGGCAAGATGTGTTCACCGTGGGCAGCATGCATGCCAAGCTCGACGCCCAATTGCGCGGCCTGGGCAGCGGCGGCTTGCCCCGCTGCATGGCAGACCCCTACATTGACGCAGGCCGGCTGGTTGTTAAAAAGACTGAGCGCGGGCTGCGCCAGGTATCCATCCACTATGCGTGGCGTGGCGGCAAGACCGCAACCCGGGGGCGCGCCATGCAATGGTGGCTGGAGCAACTGGAAAGTGCCACCACCCGCGCGGCCCTGCTGGAGCAACACAGGGGACATTCCTAAGAAATCCAGCGATACCGTCCGGCGGACTGCCGCAGGCGTATAAACTGGGCTCACCCATCCACAATAGGAGACAACACGCATGACCGCTCCCAGACACATTGCCATCGTTGGCGCAGGCATTGCCGCCGTCACCTGTGCACGCACGTTGGTGCAAGCCGGTCACCGGGTCACGGTGTTCGAGAAGAGCCACACGGTGGGCGGACGCATGGCCACGCGCAACAGTGCGTTTGGGACATTCGACACAGGTGCCCAGTATTTCACCGTGCGCGATCCGCGCTTTGTGCAGGCGCTGCAAACCACACCCACGGTGTGCAAGCGCTGGAGCGCCAACACCGTGCAGGTGCTGGATGAGCATGGCCGCGTCGCCGCCGCCGGCTTGCCGCCACGCGAGCCCCACTGGGTGGCCAGCCCCGGCATGAGTGCACTGGTGCGGCGCTGGGCGCAGCCTTTGGCGGCGGCCCAGAGCATGGAAATGCAGACCCACGTCACCGCCATTGAACGTGACTCCCTGAACAAGACCCAATGGCAGTTGCGGACCACGGGCACCGGCGACAGCACGCATGTCTACGGAGGGTTTGACGCCGTGGTGCTGGCCGTACCAGTCGCCCAGGCCCGGGCACTGCTGGAGCACACGCCCAAAGCTGCTGACCTGTTGAAGAAGACTGCCAGCGTCACTGTTTCACCCTGCTGGACCCTGATGCTGGCGTTTCCCCAAGCCATGCAACCCGGCATGTCGGCGCTTGGGCCGCAATGGAATGCAGCGCGCAGCACCCACCACCGCATTGCCTGGTTGACCCGCGAATCCAGCAAGCCCGGCCGCGGTGCGGTGGAGCGCTGGACCGTGCAAGCCAGTGCAGCCTGGTCCCAAGAGCATCTGCACGACGACCCGCAGCGCGTGCAAGCCAAGTTGACAAAAGCATTTGCCGAAGTGACTGGCATACGGGCAGAACCCGCACACGCTGATACCAAGCGCTGGCTGTACGCCAAGACCGACACGCCACTGGGCAAGTCCCACCTGTGGGACCGCAAGGCCGGGCTGGGCTTGTGTGGTGACTGGTGTCTGGGGCACCGCGTGGAAGACGCGTTTGTGTCGGGGTTGGAGTTGGCGCTGGCCATCGCATAGTTCTACGGCGCACTGCATTGCTGGATTGCGGCATTCCGGCAATACAGCAATACGGCGCACGAAGGACTGCGCGCGGCGGGCGACGTGGCAGGCGTTCTTCGGCTCGCTTCGCGGGCGGTCATGTTTGGGTTGTCACTGTTGTCGCGTTAACGCGGTGATGGGGTCGCCTGTTCTGTGGCAACCGCGAGTGCGGCCTGCGCCCGCCCGCCACGCCACCCGCCTTGGGCCGAGGTTCGTGAAAGACAACGAGAAAAACTGGTCGATAGCCCTCGTGGAATATACATGAGTAGCTATGTATTTTGTAGCATCCAACACCACGCGCCGCCAGGTCGATGGGCCGGGTGTCCCTTCGTCGGCCCCATTCGCGGCCGCCACAGACCAGGCGCACACACCACCGCCTTCACGCAGCGACCCATACGGACCCAAAACCACCGCCCGCGAGCGTGGGCCAGAGAAGGTACATGGACGCTCCCGGTTTGCCAAGCTCTCAATTCATTCTGGTAAGACTGTGTCGATTGCACCCGTACATTCGGACTTACTGTGACCTTGTGATCACGGTCCCTGATGGGATT
>CAINUX010000113.1 GCA_903853895.1 uncultured beta proteobacterium
GAGGGAGCGGATCGACAGCGGGTCATCGAGCTGGCCACGGCGGCAGGCGGTCTCGCACATGGCGAAGCAGGCCCGGCCCACAATGCCGGGAAAGGGCAGCTTCTCGCGCACGACGGCGATGGCTTCGCCGTACTTGCCCTCGGCGGCCAACTGCACATAGCGTGGCACGTCGATGCCCGCCGGGCAGGCCGATTTGCAGGGCACCATGCTCTCCTCACGGCGCGCCGGGTCCAGCGTGCGGTCGGTCAGCGCGCCGGTCGGGCACACGGTGACGCAGGCCTGGCAGAACGTGCAACCGGATTCGATCAGCGTCGCCGCAATCGTGCCCACGTAGCGCCTTGTGCCTTGGGGCGCCTGGACTTCCTTGACCTCCAGGCAACCCACACCGCGAACGTCATTGCAGGCGACAAGGCAGCGGCGGCAATCGATGCACAGGTTGTAGTCGCGGTCGAAAAATGGCTCGTCCTTGATGACAGGTAATTGCGCTGGTTTATACGGTGGCGTCGAATTGGGAATGCCGATGAAGTCGGCGACCTTGCGCAGTTCGCAGCTCGAATATATCGAGCAACAGCGGGTGTCGGGTGGGTTGCCGTACGAGCATTGGGTGCGCGAGCACCCTTCGCGTTGCGGACACACCAGGCAAACGTGGGGGTGGGGCCCGAGGACTTTTGCCAAGTGGTCCTGGCGCGCCTTTTGGGTTTGTGGCGTGTTGGTGCGCACCACCAGACCCGCACGCACCGCGGTTGAGCAAGCCTTGCTCATGCCTGGAATACCTTCAATCTCGATCAAGCACAGGTTGCAACCACCGTCGCCCTTGTCTGCGCAACCGCGTTGTTGAGCGGGCGGCAGGTCAGGGTGTGCACACAGTGCCGGTATGTAGATGCCTGCGACGGATGCGGCGTTGAGGACAGAAACACCCGCTGGCGCTTGGGCCAGCCTGCCATCGATCGTCAGTTCCACTGGCGCGCCGAACTCAGCCGTGTCTGCTGGGCGACTGGCTTTCCACCATGTGATGACTGACGTCTGTTGCGCTTGCATCTCTTTTGTCTCCTGATTGGTGCTGGCTTTGTTTGTGTGCGACGGCCGATGATTCGGTCGATCAACGTCTAGGTGCGTGGTGTGCGCTCCCTGGAGTAGCCCGGGAAGTAGGCACCGCGGCAGCTTGCGCTGCGCACCGCTGCAACAAAATCCGCCATGCAGGTAACGGGCTCCGAAAACTCCGTGGCACAACGCCCGACAGCCTCCGTCTTGTGGCAATCGCTGCCACCCAATGTCGGCAAGCCCCTTTGTTGGGCGGCTTGGATCGCCAGTTGGTTGTCACCCTCACAGTTGTTGCCGTTGTGTGATTCAACGCCCGCGATCCCGTGCAGACCGTGTATTCCTTCGAGCAAACTGGCCAGGCCAACCTCTCGAAAAGGATGCGCCGGAACACAGATTCCGCCCAGGAAGTTGACCCGTTCGATGACGTCTTCCAACGGCAGGTAGTTGTCACGCCCCCAGGTGTTCCAGCCATCATCTTCTACCCCATAGGCCAGCAGATGCCCGCGGTTCGTGGAAATTTCGACGCCGCGCAAAACGAGAAAGCCCTCGTCGCGTCCGATCTGTTCGACCGGTTCGGACGCCTCGTAGGAGTAATGCTCGGTGATGCACACGGCGTCGATTCCGAGAAATTTGGCGCGCCGAATCAGACTCACCGGTTCAAGCCAGTTGTCGTACGAATACTTCGTATGGCAATGGGTGTCGATCCACATGGCTTGTCTTTGCGCGCCAACGGGCTTATGGCAACACGTATTCGAGATTGACCCGCTTGGAAGGCACAAACTTCTGGCGCGTGAAGAATTTCTCCAGCGCAAAGTCATCCCAGTTCACCAGCGTGTAGATTTTCTTGACACCGGCGGCCTTCATGTTCATCACGAACTGGTCCAGCATCTCGCTGGCCACGCCAAACTTTCTGAAATCAGGATGAACGCCGAGGGCATCAATCGTTGCGGTACCGTCCGAGATGCCGAACTCTCCAAAGAACACGTAGCCCATCATGAAGCCGACGACCTTGCCGTCCACTTCGCAGACGATGGAACAGTTGATATCGGCCTTCTTGTTCAGGATGCTGGCAATTTTGCGCTCGAAGTACTCGCGCCTGGATTGCTTGCTCGCGGACTCGTCAATGCTGACGATGTCATCCAGATCGCCTTGCCGCAGGACCCGCATGATGCGCTGTTTACTTGCCATTTTCTTACTCCATGAATACGGGCCCGTCCCACGGACAAGCCTTGATGCTGTGAAACTAAAACAAATCGTTGATGCGATCAGGGGTTTTCCCCGGACGGACATAGACCGAGCCCCACACCTGGGCGGCCACGGACCGGTCGGCCGAATCGAAGCAGGTGGTGCAGGACTCAGCGTCGTCGCCGTGCGCCGCATCGTGCCGGATCTCTCCGAAGTGCTCAACGTGCACCTCAAAACCCATGGCCCGGTAGTTCTCCACCACTTCCGAAAGACGCGGCTCGCCAATGGTTGTGCGCAAAATCCACCCGTCCTGCGCCAGCTTGACCGCAGGGTCATTGCTGTCCGCAGCCGCTCCCCCGCCGGAAGAACAAGAGCTGCCGGACGAGCAAGACGATGCGGCCGAGCATGCCCCGCCAACGATGGAGACCTCTCCGGTGGAACATGCCGACCCTGTGGTGGACACCTGGGCGATGGGGATGAATACCTGGGCATTGGCCATGGATCTTCTCCTACCAGGAATGCTTGATGGAGCCCGGCGTGCAGGCCGCCATGCAGGGCAGGCTGGTGTAGCCTGCGGCGGGTTTGCACTCCGAACAGTCGTAGGAGAGGGTGCGGCAGTTGGGCTTTTTCACGCAGGCCACTTCGTCGTCGTAGTCGTCGGCGATGATCTCAAACATGTGCTTCGGGCACGCCGTGAGGCAGGCCCGCTCGGCGACGCAGTTGATGCACCTATCGGTGTCGATACTGATGTAGTACTCGCCCGAACCGTCCTTGTAACCGTAGTTGGCAATCATGTGTGTTCTTCCCGGGTAGACGTATGGGTGTCAAGCAAGCGGCCGTCGATCACGTGCCGCTTATGCCGCCGCCTTGGCTGCCGCGGCTGCGCCCTGCTTTTGCATCAGCGTGTAACCAAACAGCGCCGCACCCAGTGCGCCGGCAATCTGGCTGTCCACCTTGGTCTCCATGGCCTTGATACCCAGGAGTTTCTCAATGCGCTTGACCACACCCGGGTTTTTGGCGATGCCACCGGTGATGAAGAAACCCTCTTCCACGCCAATGCGCTCCAAGAGCGAGACCACGCGCTCGGCCATGGCCTGGCAGTAGGCGGCAATCACCTTGTTCTTGGTGTATCCGGCCTTGAGCAGACCCAGCGCTTCCGACTTGGCGAACACGACGCAGACCGATGACACGGCCTCGGGTTCGACGTCGACGTCAAACGAACGCGGACCCAGCTCGGCAATCGGGATCTGCATCAGATCGGCGATCACTTCCATGCCGCGCCCGGTGCCGGCGGCGCACTTATCGTTCATCAGGAAGTTGGTGACCTTGCCTTTTTCATCGCAATGGATAGCCTTGCAATCTTGGCCGCCCATGTCAAGAATGGTGCGAACGCCGTTGCCGCCCATGTAGTTGGCACCCCGTGCGTGGCAGGCGATTTCTGTGATCGCCTTGTGCGCAAAGGGCACGTTGACGCGGCCATAACCGGTGCCCACGACATAGTGGATGTCTTCGAGCTTCATGCCGCACTTTTCCATCACGCCGGCCAAGGCGTTGGTGGCCGAGTCGGGTGAGTTGTTGCCGGTGCGCATGCTGTTGAAGCCGTACAGCTCCCCGTCCACGACCAGCACGGCTTGTGATGAGACCGAGCCCACGTCGATGCCGCAGGTAATGATCTTGGCGGTCTTCCAGTCCTTGGTTTCGTCAACCCAGACGTTTTCTTGCCAGCGCCAAAATTCCTTCTTGTTGGCGAGCGTTTCTGCGGCTACTGGTGCAGCGATTGCGTTCATGTGTTTACTCCTGTTTCGACGGTGTTCAGTGCTGCCGCTCGGCGGCGATCAGGGCGCAGCCCAGTGCGC